>JAXDMI010000171.1:0-16527 GCA_034666145.1 Myxococcales bacterium
CAGGAGGCGCTCGACGAGCACCTCAAGCTCATCGAAGAAGCGAAGGCGCGCGACCACCGCAAGCTCGGCAAGGAGCTCGATCTCTTCATCTTCGATCCGGTCGCTCCGGCGATGCCGTTCTTCCTGCCCCGCGGCGCGCACATCTACAACGCGCTCGTGCAGTACATGCGCGGCCTCTACGCCGTGCACGGCTACGAGGAAGTGATCACGCCGCAAGCGTTCGATCCGAAGCTGTTCCGCACGAGCGGTCACCTCGGCAACTACAACGAGAACATGTACCGGCTGTGGACCGAGGACCTCCTCGAGGACGCCATCGCGAAGAACAAGGACGGCAGCGACAAGAGCGCGCTCGAGCTCGTCAAGGAGCTGCAGGACAACTCCTTCGCCATCAAGCCGATGAACTGCCCGAGCCACTGCGTGATCTTCGGATCGCGCCGTCGCAGCTATCGCGAGCTCCCCTGGCGCGTCGCAGATTTCGGCCGCCTCCATCGCTACGAGCGTGGCGGCGTCGTGCACGGCCTATCTCGCGTGCGCACGTTCTGTCAGGACGATGCGCATGTATTCTGCACGCGTGCGCAGGTGCCCGACGAGATCGAGGCCTTCATCAAGATGCTGTACGTCGCCTACAAGGCGTTCGGCTTCGAGAAGGTCGACGTGAAGCTTGCCCTGCGTCCCGAGAAGCGCATCGGGAGCGATGCCGACTGGGACATGAGCGAAGGCGCGCTCGCGGAAGGCCTCCGTCGCGCGGGGCTCCCGTTCGAGAACCTGCCCGGCGAGGGCGCGTTCTACGGACCGAAGGTGGAGTTCCACGTGCAGGATGCGCTGAAGCGGAGCTGGCAGCTCGGCACCATCCAGTACGACCCCAACCTTCCCGAGCGCTTCGAGCTCGACTACGTCGGTGACGACGGCAAGGAGCATCGCCCGGTGATGCTCCATCGCGCGGTCTTCGGATCGCTCGAGCGTTTCATCAGCGTCTACATCGAGCACTGCGGCGGGAATTTCCCGGCGTGGATCGCTCCGGTGCAGGCGGTGGTCCTCACGGTCAGCGACAAGAGCGAGGCCTACGGCCGTGACGTGCTCGCGCGCCTGAAGGCGAAGGGCTTCCGCGTCGAGGCCGACTTCTCGGGCGACAAGCTGGGCGCGAAGATCCGCAACGCGCGGTCGACGCGTCACCCGTACATGCTGGTCATCGGCGAGAAGGACGCGGAGGGCGGCACCGTGTCGGTCCGCGCCCGGGACAAGGGCGAGCTCGGCGCGATGCCGTTCGATCAGTTCGCGGCGATGCTGGCGAAGGAGAGCGCCGCTCCGGGGACCACGGAGAACGTCGAAGCGCCGCGATGAAGGGGCTCGTCGCGCTCGCGGCGTTTGCGTCCTTCTCCATCATCTCCGCTGGATGCAGGGGGGGCTGTACCGGCGCGCGCGAGCAGGGCGGCGTTCTCCTCCTCATCGACGGCGCGCAGGTGCCCGTCCGGAAAGCGTTCGCCGCCACGCGCGGCGGGCGAAGCATCGAGCTCGTGCTCGGCGGCGCGGAGCGCTCGTGCGCCGACTACGCGCCGTCGGAGCATCCGCTTGTCGAGCCGATGGTGATCCTGACGATCGCGCCGATGCTGCTCGTGTCCACGGCAACGGTAGAAGCGGCACGAACCGGCACCGATCGCGTGCCGGACGCAGCTCCGGACGAGCTGCGCGTGCCCACCACCGAGGAGTGGCAGCTGCGGAGAGCCAACTGGACGAGGCGCGGGGCGAGCAACGTCGGGAGCGGCGTGTGGCTCGGCAATGCGCCGACACCGACGCCAGGGAAAGACCTCGCGCGTGACGGAGGTCGAGTCGCGATCTCGTTCGAGCTTTCGTTCGGGTCACCGGGGCCGACGATGACGACGACCTCGGCATCCGGGACGATCGACGTCGTCGGTTGCGGCGATCGACCGGAGCGCGCGGTCGTGCCTCCTCTGAGTGCCAGCATCACGATCGGCAGCGAGACCCTCGCCGTGCGGGGCGCACGAACGAGGAACGACGGCGCTCGTCGTCTGCTCGATCTCGACACGTCGTTTGAGCTGCGCTGCACGGCGAACGATCTCACCGGCGACCTCTCGCTGTCGCTCGACCTCGGAGACGCGAAGACGGGCAGTCTGAACGGCCTACGCGTACCGAATCACTTCTTGGCGTCACCGACGTCGTTTCGCACGCGCGTCGACGATTCGCCCGCGGGCAGCGGCCGCGTGCGTGTCGAGCTCGGCGGCGCGGCGGGTAAGGGCAACCCGCCGATCACGCTCGCGGGTGCGGTGATCGCGACGGAGTGCCCGTCGAAGTAGCGCTTCGATGAGCGGATCGCCGTCAGCGCGAGAGCTTGGTCGGTGCCATGCGCTCGTCGCCGGTCTGGCGGCGGAGCGCGTGGCTGTCGAGCGCGACCGCCGCCATGTTCGCCAGCGCACGAAAGAGCGCGAGGTCGTCGGGCCGAAACGCATCGGCCTTCGAGACGCTGTCGGCATAGAGCACGCCGATCGTCCCGCCGCCGGGATTGATCGGCACGGCCATCGCGGCGCGGATCGCGGCATCTTCCCGCGCGTCGCCGGGCAACGTCTTGTCGCGTGACACGTCCGAGAACGACGTCGGGCTGCCCTTGTCGACCACCCAGTCGACGACGCGCTTGCTGTACGGCCGAGGCGCAGCGCCGACGAACGTCTTGATGACCTTCGGCTTGATCTCGAGGGTCTTCTCGTCGAGGGTCAGGAGCGCGATGCGATCGACCTCGAGGACCTGCACGGCGAGCACGACGAGCTCGTCGAGCATCCGATCGAGCGGCTGCTCGCCGACGAGGAGCTCGCTCGCGCGGATGAGCAGGAAGAGCTTGTCCTTGTAACGCTGCTCGTCGTCGATGTGGACGACCGGCGGCGGCACCTTGGTGACGCGCTTGCTGAGCGAGGCGTCGAGCCCCAGCGGCGAGGGGAGCGTCTGGACCCCGACCGAGATCTTGGGGCTGCGTGTGGTGGCGCCTTCGAGCAGGAACGTGATGTCGCCGCAGCGGAAGGTGTCGCCCTCGACGACCTCGCAGGCCGGGACCCGCTTGCCGTTGTGGTAGATGCCGTTCTTGCTCTGGAGGTCCGCGATCAGGACCCTTTTGCCGTCGTAATCGACCTGCGCGTGCTTCCGCGACAGGCTCTTGTGCATGCAGACGATCTGGTTTTCCTTCGTCCGTCCGATGGTCGCCGTCCCGACCGGGATCATGAACGTCTCTTCCTCGGCGGTCCCGGGATTCATCACGAGCGAGAGCACGGTGGCACACTAACACGGGCCGATCCGCGGCCGGCCGCCCGGCGAAAAGGGCAAAAAGAGTCGCAGGGACTCTCGGTCCTCGCAAAATGCGATGAAAAAGAGTTGAAAGAACGAAAATTAGCGGGCCGCCGGGGTTGACCCCACCCCACCTCCCGGGGAAGACTGCACTGGCTTCGAGCACCCTTTGTGGTTTCGAGGCAATCCACAGTCTTCGAGGAGGTCACGGTTCCCCTATGTCGATGGGTCGTCCCAGATTTGATCCGCGCCAGCCGCAGCGCCAGTTCCAGATTCGAGTCAACCACCGCATCCGTGTGCCGGAAGTGCGCGTCATCGACGCGAACGGCGAGATGCTTGGTGTGCTCTCCACTCATGAAGCGCTGAGGCGTGCGCAGGAACAAGGGCTCGACCTCGTAGAGGTGAACCCGAAGGCCGAGCCGCCGGTGTGCAAGATCCTCGACTTCGGCAAGTACAAGTACGAGGAGAAGAAGAAGGCCGGCGAGGCCAAGCGCAAGCAGACGGTCGTCCAGATCAAGGAGATCAAGCTGCGCCCGAAGACCGACGATCACGACATCGCGTTCAAGACGAACGCGGCACGTCGCTTCCTCGAGGCCGGGCACAAGGTGAAGATCACGGTCCGCTTCCGCGGCCGCGAGATCACGCACCCCGAGAAGGCGCAGGAGCAGATCACCGTCATCATCCAGGGCATCGAAGACATCGCGAACGTCGAAACGCGCGTCGCGATGGAAGCCCGTGCGATGTCGGTGCTCGTCGCGCCGAAGCCCGCGATCATGCAGAGGGTGGCGCAGGCGAAGGCCCAGCGCGAGAAGGAGCGTCAGCAGGCCGAGAAGGAAGGCCGTGCGATGCCCGAGGAGCCGGAGTCGATCGAGGATCTTCCGGACGACGATGATGACGACGATGACGACGACGACGACGCGGACGGCGAGGGCGAGGCTGCTCCCGCTCCCGCTGCCGCTGGCGACGGCGACGCCGAGAAGAAGGGCTGACACAGCCCGTCAGGTGATGGGCCGGTAGGGCGAATGACGATCCCGCGGAGTCGCTGGAAGCTCGCCCTGCCGTTGCTCCCTTTCTTGCTAGGAGCCATCGCGCTCCGCCTCGCGATCGCTCCTCTCGGGGACGCGCTCGCGAAGGCGGTGGTGCGCGTCGCGCTCGAGCTGCCGGCGGCGCCCTCGTCAGAGCCGGCCGTCGCCTCGCTGCCGCCTGCGCCGCTCCCGCCCGCTGCCGTCGAAGAGGGCATGCCTGTGTTGCCGCGACGGATCGCTGCACGCGCGCCGGTCCCTCATCGCGACCCGCGCGAGACGCGCGAGACGATCGACGAGCCCAGGGATGGCGCCACCGATGGCGGTCGCGCTGCGTCGGCAGGCGAACGCAGCGACCCGCCGAAGTCCACCATCGTCGTGCCCGCATCGGTGGTGACGCGTGCGCTCGAGCGACGCGACGTTGCCGCCACCAACGTCACGACGCCGGACGGCGCGCCGCTCGGCGCTCGTCTCGCGGGCGTCGGGAAGTACAAGACGGGGCTGCGCGACGGCGACGTCGTGGTCACCGTCGCGGGCACGCGCACCCCGACCGTCGAGGCCATGGTCTCCGCGGCGATGGCGGCTGCGAGCAGCGGCGCGCCCCGTATTTCTGGGCGAATCCTGCGCGGCGACGCCACGTACACGGTGGTTTTGGAGCTACCTCGACAGTAGCTCCTGATAGCTTCTGCGGCATGAAGCTCGCTGCTGCTCTCGTCGTCGGCATGACGCTCCTTCTCGGCGCCACGTCCGCCGAAGCCGCTCTCACGTCGAGCGAGAAAGGGCAGATTCGCGATTTCGTCGCGAGCGCCCACGCCGAGAACGCGGTTCGCGTCCGCTCGCTCGTCGCTCGCACCGACCTCACCGTCGACGAGTCGATCGCTGCGCTCTCCGAAGCGGTCACGCCGGTGCCGTTCACGGATCAGCGCGCCATCTTCCTGCGCGAGCTGACGTTCGGCGTATCGAGCGCATCCTCGCGACCGCTCCTCGCGCAGGCCGTCACGCACGCGATGCTGGCGCGCGCGGATGCGGTCTTCCAGAAGTACGTGGGCGGCCTCGATCACGAGCCGCGCGCCATCGGCGAGCTCGTCGCGATCTACGCCTTCCTCGACGGAACGATCGCGAACGCTGGACGGCCGACGCTGGCCGCCCACGACGCGAGCGCGGGGATCTCCGCGGCGGCCTACGAGCTGTGCTCGAAGGAGCTCCGCGATCACGTCGACCACAACGCGCGGTGGCTGAAGGGCGACGGCGCGGTCGCCGAGAGCCTCGGTCGCGTTCGCGCGCAGGCGCAGGCCGCGCTGCTCGACATGCTTCCCGACGGCCTCACGCGACGCGTCGACGCTTCGGATCGTCTTGGTCTCAAAGGCGCGCGCCGGCAGATGCTGACCGACTGGGGCGTCCTCCTCCAGGATGCCGGCAAGCTCGACGACGCGAAGGCGGCGAAGGTGCGTGAGGCGCTCGTTCGCTTGCCCGGTGCGCGCGTCGATCTCGAGCTGCTCTACGCGGGCGAGGATCGCGGGCCGCTGCGCACGCGTGGTCTCGTGGCGTTCGCCGGTGGAACGCCGGCCGAGGCCAATCCGTTCGGCGACGAGCTCACGCCGACCACCGTGGACACCGCGCTCTCGACGATCGTGCAGGATCTCGCGGTCCTCGCCGCGAAGCGTGCGCTCGACAACCGCGGCGAGCTCCGCCTGCAGGCCGAGCGCGATGCGGCTGCCGCGCATTCCGAGCCGGCGAAGATGCTCGGCAGACCGCGCGCGCCCAGCGTCGATCACGTGGTGGGCTCGGCAGCGCACCTCCTCGTCACCGATGCACCACGCGCGCTCGACCTCGCATTCGTGCGCGTGCTCGGCGGCCATCCCGAGAGCGCTGCGCTCCTGTCCGATGCCGTCGGCGCGCTCGCGGCGTTCGCGGTCGCGCCCGCCAACGGAGCACCTGAGCCTCGCCCCGGTGGGCTGAGCCTCGAGCTCGGCAAGGGCGGGGGCGCGACCACCATGAGCGCCATCCGTCTCGCGCCGAACGGCGCCGGCGTCGGCTTCACGCTCGACGGTCATACGTGGGCGATCGATCGCCCTGGGCCGGCGTTCGTCGTGACCGCCGTGACCCGCGACGGGCAACCGCTCTCGCTCGCGCACCTCGCGACGGCACGTACGCCGCTGCGCGATGCCTCGACCTGGAGCGAAGGCGGCTGGTCGTTCACGAAGCTTCGCGGAACCCCGCGCGCAGGCATCGCGCCGTCGAGCGAGAAGGGCGGAGCGCCCACGGTGAAGATGGTGGGCTCGGGTCCGAAGGGCTACGACGCGATCGTCACGTCGTCTCCCGGTGAGGACTTCGTCCTCGAGGGCGACCTCACCGTGCGTGACGCACCAGGCGGCGTGACGTTCCGCGCGGCGAGCGGCCGAGATGCGGTGCGCGGCGCGCTCCTGATCGTGACGCCCGGCGGTCGCGCTGCGCTCGTGACGAGCGACGACCAAGGGAACGAGAGCCTGCTCGCGGCGCCCATCGAGCCGGCGCCTTCGATGCCCGTTCACGTGAAGATCACCGTGAAGGGCACGAAGGTCGAGGCGGTCGTCGGACAAGCCACGCTCTCCGGGACGTTGCCCGCCAGCCTCGCGAAGGGTGACATCGGCCTCGTGGCAAAGCGCGGCTCGAGCGTCGATTTCGCGGGCTTCTCGCTCAAGAAGAAGTGAGCGTTCGGCCGTAAATTAGGCCGTTCGAGCCCTCGGGTGGGATACCTGACCACATGGCTGGTCGGGGCACTTCCGCGCTCGTTTCGCCGTCGCTCGCGGCGGCGCTCGCGATCGCGATAGCGATCGCCGCGACGACGGCGTGCTCGTCCAAGCTGGGCGACGGAGAGAGCGGAGCGTCACCGCAACGGGGCGGAGGTGCAGTGAACGAGGCGACGAACGACGTGGCCTTCGGACCGCCGCCCCCGCCTCCTCTCGAGCGTGCCCTCCGCGTGATCGTCGGCGGTGACGTGCTCCCGCATCGCCCGAGCCTCATCGCACCGGCGGCGATCCACGCCGCGCTCGCGCCGCTCGGACCGCTCTTCGGAAAGGCAGACGCCGTCATCGCCAACTACGAAGCGGCGACCGGCGAGGTCGACCCGAAGGCTTCCCGCCTCGCCTATGCCGCGCCGCCAGGGTGGCTCGAAGAATTGCCGAAGGCCGGCCTCCGTGCCGTCACCGTCGCGAACAACCACGCATGCGATCTCGGCGAAGCCGGCCTCGACGCCACGCTCGATGCCGCGGCGAAGAGCGGACTCGTCGCGCTCGGTGCCGACGCCTCCGATCCGTGGGCGCCGCGCGCCATCGTCGAGCAGAACGGCAAGCGCATCTGCGCGGTGGCGTGGACGACACTCTCGAACTCCGAGGGCGGATGCTCGCGGAGCCGCCATCTCGCGGTCGCGCCGCTCTCGCCGACCGGAAAGCAGCGGATCGATCGCGCGATCGCGAAGGCGCGCACGTTCTGCGATGCCACCATCGCCATCTTCCACGGCGGTACCGAGTATGCGCCGCAGACCACGCTCGTCATGGACCAGGCGGCCCACGCTGCAGAGGCCGGCGCCGACGCCGTGATCATCCACCATCCGCACATCGCGTCCCCCGTGATCGTTCATGCGACGAAGGACGGCCGGCAGGTTCCGCTCTTCGCTTCGGTCGGCAACCTGGTGACGAACCAGGGCGAATCGTGGAAGCCGCCGATGTTCCCGGTGCTGACGGAGAACCGCCACCTCGTGTGCGTCAACGGATGGACGCGCCTCGGTGTCCTCGCCGACCTCGCGTTCCGGTTCGACGGCAGCAAGCACGCTCGGCTCGACTGGGGCGTGCATCTCGTGTGGGTCGACAACGAGCACGCCGAGGACCGCAACGTCGCCATGCCCAAGATCGAGGCGCGTCTTCTCGAGCCCGCGCATGATGGCGCGATCATCGACGCGCTCTCGAAGGACACGCGCGGTCCGCTCGCGCTCTTCACCGAGCCGTGCTGGCTCGAGCGCGACGCCAACGCAGCGAAGCTGCCCCGTGACCCGCGCTGCTCGAGCACCACAGTCGCCGCTGCACCCGGCGCGAGCGCGATCACGAGCCGCGCCGCCCAGCACGCCACATCGCGTCGCAAGAAGTGACCGCACCCACGGTCTCGCTCTCGGCGCTGGCGAGCGGCGCGCCGCCGTAGCACGAGATTCTCGCTGTCGCAGCGCCGGCACGCACGCTGCACGGCGCGTGGCCATGTCAATCCGGCTTCCGCGTCGCAACTTCCTCGGTGGTGCGACGGTCGCGCTCGCGGCCTGCAGCAAGAAGAAGGAAGACGAACCGCCGAAGGGCCCTCGTCCGGGGGCTCCGCAGGAAGGGCAGATCGCGCTTCCTTCGGCGGCCGATGCCGCGGCCGCGATGCCAAGGCGCCAGCTCGGCAAGACCGGCGAGAGCGTGTCGATGGTCGGCATCGGTGGCTTCCACATCGGGATGCCCAAGGAAGAAGCGGAAAGCGTTCGCATCATCCGGAGCGCGCTCGATCGCGGCGTGAGCTTCCTCGACAACTGCTGGGACTACAACGAAGGCAAGAGCGAGGAGCGCATGGGGAAGGCGCTGAAGGACGGCTATCGCCAGAAGGCCTTCCTCATGACGAAGCTCGACGGCCGCACGAAGAAGGCTGCTGCCGAGCAGCTCGAACAGTCACTGAAGCGCCTCGGCACCGACGTCATCGATCTCGTGCAGATCCACGAGGTCATCCGGCCCACGGATCCCGATCGCTGCTTCGCCGACGGTGGCTGCATCGAGGCGCTGCTCGACGCGAAGAAGGCAGGGAAGCTGCGCTTCATCGGCTTCACCGGTCACAAGGACCCGACGATCCATCTCGCGATGCTGAAGGCCGCCGACGATCATCACTTCGCGTTCGACACCGTGCAGATGCCGCTGAACGTGATGGACGCGCACTTCCGCAGCTTCGAGAAAATGGTGCTGCCCGTGGCGTTGCAGAAGGGGATGGGCATCCTCGGCATGAAGTCGATGGGCTCGGGCCTCATCCTGGACAGCAAGGCGGTCACTGCCGTCGAGTGCCTGACGTACGCGATGAACCTGCCCACGTCGGTGGTCATCACCGGTTGCGACACCATGGGTGTCCTCGATCAGGCGATCGCGACGGCGCTCGCGTGGAAGCCCCTCGAGCCGGCGCAGGTGACGGCGCTCCTCGACAAGACGAAGGACCTCGCCAAGGACGGGAAGTTCGAGCGCTTCAAGGTGAGCACGCAGTTCGACGGCACCCAGAAGAACCCGAAGTGGCTCGAAAAAGCCGAGATTTGACGCGCTTCGCGGCTCGCGGCGAGGTGAGTCGAATTGACAGGGGGCCGTCTGCGGACGATAAACCTCCTCGATGTCACAGGCCGCCGCCCCCGAAAAAAGCGCCCGCAAGGTCCGCATCCTCGTCGCCAAGCCGGGTCTCGACGGCCATGACCGCGGCGCCAAGGTCGTCGCGCGGGCCCTGCGCGATGCCGGCTTCGAGGTCATCTACACCGGCCTGCACCAGACGCCGGAGATGATCGCCAACGCCGTCGTGCAAGAAGACGTCGACGGCGTCGGCCTGTCGATCATGAGCGGCGCCCACAACACGCTGTTCCCGGCGGTGATCGACGCGCTGACTGCGAAGGGCGTCACCGACGTCGTCGTGTTCGGTGGCGGCATCATCCCGGACGGCGACCTCGAACGCCTGAAGTCGGCGGGCGTGAAGGGCGTGTTCACTCCCGGTACGACGCTCGAGTCGATCATCGGCTGGGTCCGCGAGAACGTCCGCCCGAAGACGGCGTGACGAGGCCTACGGCTTCAGCATCTTGAGCTGGGGCGTGAGCGCGTCGATCGCCCAGCGCGTCATGTTCGGGAAATGGCGCGAGATCGCGTAGAGCCGCGGATAGATGACGCGAGCTCGCTTGTGCTCGACGGCGCTGCAGATCATCTGCGCGAGCACGTCGGGCGCGCCCGTCGGCGTGTACTTCGTGGCCGCGCTCTCCACGTATGCGGCGCGTCCCGCGGCCTCCATGTCACTCGTGACCGGGCCCGGATAGACGGTCACGACGTGGATGCCGTGCGGCTTCATCTCGGCGCGCAGCCCTTCCGATGCCGCCGCGAGACCGGCCTTCGCGGCGTTGTAGAAGAACATGCCGGGCGTCGGCCCGAGTGCCGCCATCGATGCGATGTCGACGATCGTCCCTGATTTGCGGGGAACCATGCGCTGGAGCACGAGCTGCGTGAGCCGTAACGGCGTGTGGAGATCGAGGACGAGAAGCCGCTCGCCCTCCTCCCAGCTCGTCTCGAGGACGCTCCTCACGATCTGCACGCCTGCGTTGTTCACGAGGACGTCGATGGGGCCCATCGCCTTCTCGGCTTCGTCGATCCAGGCGAATGCGACGTCGGGATTGCCGAGATCGGCCTGCACCACATGCGTGCGGCCCTCGTGGCCGACGGCGAGCTTGTCGAGACGATCGCGCCGTCGTGCAATGAGCGTGACGTTCGCGCCGCGCTTCAGGTACGCGCGGGCAATCGCTTCGCCGATCCCGCTCGAGGCTCCGGTGACGACGACGTGCTGGGGCATGGCTCGGCAGCATAAGGTGCCTGCGCCGACGTGACGAGGGACGTGGCGGCCACCTGCTCGATGCGCTCGAGGAGCGCGCGTGCACTGGGCTTCCCCTTGAAGACGTAGAGCGCCGCGGGGGCATCGTCGGCGAGGACCTCGGCGCTCACGCGCAGCCGTGAGCTCGCGCAGAACACGATGCGTGCGCCGAGGCCCTGCTGCGCCAGCTCGACCCGCTTCCACACGGCGTCGCGGCTCCAGAAGCCGAGGACCTCGACGTAGATCGGCTCGCCGCCGTCGCGATGGCGAAGCACGAGGTCGGGGATGCATACGCCGAGGCCCGGATGATCGAGGAGGACGCTCGCGACCTCGGCGCTCCAGGGCGAGCGCGCGGTGCCGGTGCGGAGCGCTTCGAGGCCGTCGAGAAGGCCCTGCGCCTCGTCGGAGAGCTGAGGCGCGGGGTCGGTCGGAGGTCGGCCGCGGCCGTCCGCCGAGGACATGCGGAACACGAGGGGGTCGCGGGTCTTGCCCCAGCGAACGTCGGCGACGAGCGACCACGTGTCGAGGGTGCGCAGCGCGGGGAGCACCAAGGCGAAGCGAAGCCCGTACTTGGTGACCGACTCGAACATGGAAAAAGGGCCGTCGATGACGATCGTGAAGCCGGCATCGCTGTTTCGCGACACGGTGAACAGCAAGCGATGGAACTTCAGCCACGCGAAGAACGCGCGCAGCGCGGCGGGAGACGCGACCGTCACCTCGCATGTCACGCGAACGGCGCGCAGGAGCACGGCCTGCGCGCGTCCTAGCTCGTACGCGTCGACGATCGACGCCGCGGTCAGGATGGGTGCCGCGCGGAGGACGTGCTCGCCACGTAGATCCGAGAACAGCGCCGCGTCGAGCTCGGCCGCGGTCTTGCCCATCCCACGGGCGACGTCGGCGACCACTGCCTCGCGATCGAACGGCTTGGCGTCGTCGCGCTCGCGGATCCGCCTCACCTCGGTGGCGCGCAGGAAGATGGCGCGGCGGATGGCGATCGGATCGAGGCTGTCGTCGGCATCGAACCCGCAGGCATCGTCGACCAGCTTCTCGAGACCGGCCGCGAGGCGACGCTTCTCGGCGCGCGTCCCGATCTCCTTCCAGGCTTCGCCGAGCTCCTCGCGGGTGCGGCCGACATGCGCGCGGGCCGCCTCGAGGTACGCTTCCGCGAGCTGGTGCGCGTCCGCCAGCGCACGAGCATCGAGGCGCGAGAGCACCAGCTCGCGGCCCTTCCGCCGCGCATCCACGTGATCAGCGGTAAGCATCGTGCTCCCGTCGTCGCTCGCTCGTGCCGGTCTCGGCGGTGCGCGACGTGACGAGCTCGTAGAGAACGGCGCGCTTCCCCTCACTTTTGCGCAGGATGCGACCGAGTCGCTGCACGTGCTCGCGCACGGAGCCGCTTCCCGAGAGGACGATCGCGACGTTGGCCTCCTGCACGTCGACGCCCTCGTTCAGGACCTTGGACGTGACGATCGCCCCGTATTTCCCGGCGCCGAAGCTCGCGAGGATGTCGCTGCGCTCGGTCACCTTCGTCTGGTGCGTGATGACCGGAACGAGGAAGCGACGAGCGACCTTGTACGCGGTCGCATTGTCCTGCGTGAAGAGGAGCGCGCGATCGTCACGATGACGCTCGAGGAGATGCTCGACGTAGGCGAGCTTCGCGCTCGCAGCGAACGCGAGCTCGCGCTGCCGGCGGTAGGCGCGCATGGCTCGGCGTCCCTCCATGCTCTGCGCGGAGCGCATCACGAAGTCGCCGAAGCCACGCGGGCTGCCGAGGCGAATGCCGTTCTTCGCGACGAAGGCGAGATAGAGCGCGCGTTCGGTGTCGTGCTCGGTGCGCTCGTCGGGCTCGAGCTCGACGTCGACTTGCACCGTCTCGTACTCGGCGAGGTACTCGCCGGCGAGCTCGCCGATGTCGCGGCGATACACGATGGGCCCGAGATCGGCGGCGAGCTCGGCCTCGCGTCCGTCGGCACGCTCCGGTGTGGCCGTGAGCCCGAGACGATATGGCGCGAGCGACAGCTTCGCGGCGAGCGCGTAGGTCGGGCCGGGCAGGTGATGGCACTCGTCGAACACGATGAGCCCGAACCGCGCGCCGAGATGCTCCATGTGGAGGTACGCGGAGTCGTACGTGGTCACGGTGATGGGCTGAACGTCGTGATCGCCGCCGCCGACCACGCCCACGGTCACCGCGAACGTCGCTCGCAAGAGGTCGTACCACTGGCGAACGAGATCGAGCGTCGGCGCCACGACCAGTGTGCTCCGCCGGAGGGCGTCGATGGCGAGGACCGCCACGTGCGTCTTGCCGGCTCCGGTCGGCAACACCACGACGCCGCGTCCGTCCGCCGCTCGCCACGCGCGCAGGGCCTCGCTCTGGAAGGGGCGCGCTTCACGATGAACACGCGCACCGGAGGAGAGCTCGGTGTCCCGTCGTGCGTCGTCCTCGAATGCAATTTCAGCGCTTTTCAGCGCGGAGACGACGCTTGCATACGCGACGGCGGGCGCACGGAAGCTCGCGGCGCGCTCGTCCCAGACCAGCGCCGCCGGAAGACCGGCCGCCTGACGCGCGATCCCGCGAAGCTCGATGGTCCCCGACCGGAAGGTGAGCGACGCGGTCACGTGCGTGGTCTACCACGGCGTCACGTCTTCGTGATGCGGAGCCGCCGGCGCAAGGGAAGCACGAGAGCGATCATGAAGAGAGCGTAGCGAGACACCGGGCTCGGTCCGCGTCGTCGCACGTTGCTCGACGTGGGCTTGGGACGCGGGGACGTCGTCGCGTTACCGGGGGAGAACGATCGCGGTGCCGCTCCGGTGGAGTCGCCGCTGGAGCTCGAGCTGCTCGAGTTGCTGCCGGTCGTCGATTTCCCGCAATCGCACGAGTCGGATTTCGAGCTATCGCTGCTCGAGTCCGTTTGGTCCCACCCGGTATCGGTGGAGCCCGACGACGAAGAGCTGGAGCTCGACGAGCTCGACGACGAGCTGCTGGAGCTGCTCGACGAGGAGGAGCTGGAGCTGCTCGAGGAGCTGGAGCTCGAGGAGCTCGAAGAGGACGAGCTCGAGGTGTCGGTCTTGCTGCTGGCGCAGCTGTCACCGCTCGTGTCCTGGGTGCTCGTATCGGTTCCGGTCGTCGACGTGCTGCCGCATCCCTCGTCGGCGACGGTGGCCTCCTCACCGGTGTCCTCGTAGACGACGGTGGTGGTGCTTCCGCTGCATCCGCCCCCGCTCTGCTGGAAGTGATGAGGCCGCTCGGTGGCGGGCGTGGTCAGCGGCGGCGTGGTCGGTGGCGTGACGGTGCCGGAACCGGACGGCGGCGCCGGACACGGCTGGTATCTCCCCGCCGTCACGACCGGGCTCACCGACGTCGACGACGATGCGATCGTCACGTCTTTGCCGAGCGCGCTCTGCGGAACGATGCCGACGAAGCGCGTGACGAACGTCGACCCCGGGGTGGTTCCGGCGAGAGCCAGCGCGAGATCGTCGACGCCCGACCCGCACATGAACGCGGCGGGATCGATCGATCCGCTGCTCGGCGTGCACGCCGTTCCACCGGGCACACGCACGAGCGCGCCGGTCGGGCACGCTCGGCCCACCGGGCCGCCGGCGCCGGAAGCCGTGCGCGCTGCGGCGTCACACGTCGGATTCGACTGGCCGTTCGCCTGGCGGAAGTAGCCGGCCGCGACGGCCTCGATGGCCGTGTCGCGAGGTACGTCGATGCCGTCGAACACCACGCTGTGCGATGCTGACTCGCGAACCCAAATCCCGCCGGCGCCGTTGATGAGCGCGCTGGCTCGCGCGCTCGCGTAGTCGCTGTAGCCGGCGCCCCACGACACCACCGACGGATCGAGCTCGCGCGCGCCGGGGAGCTGCGCCGGCGATCCCGCGACGACGATGGCCGTGACCCGGACCGAAGACCTCGCGCTGCTGGTGAGCGCGAGCGGGACCAACGCTGCGCCGTCGTCGCTGATCCGCAACGTCGGCGACGAGACCACCGCGCCCGATGCCGTATCCATCTCGAACGACACGAGCGAATAACCGGTAGCGAAGAGATCGCCGAGCTTCGCGTCGACCTCGGGAGGAACGACGTAGCCGTGCGCGCTCGCGTACGCGCGCGCGTCGCCGGCGGTGGAGTGGACCGTCTGCGTGCGCGGGAATTTCTGCGGTCCGAGGCTGCTCCACGCAGCGACGCGCTCGGTGGTGGTGGGCGTCGTGCAAGGCGCCGCCGAGGCCGGCGGCATGATGCGCGGCGACGTCGCTGCCTCGAGCGCCGTCAGCCAGCCTTCCGACGCCCAGTCGAGCGCGGCACCCGGTCGAGCGGGCACGAGCCAGAGGACGCTCGGCGGGCCCGCGACGGTGAGCCGGGTCCAGCGTGTCGTGCCGTACGGCGTGACGGCGACGGCGATCTCGACATCGAGCGTCGACGGATCGGCCGCCGTCGCTGGACGGAGGACCGCGCCGTGCGCGCGGGCGAGCAGGGGTGCGAGGAGGAGCGCGGTGACGGCAGCGATGCGCGTACAGCAGAGGATGAAGCGGGCCGGGTTACTCAAGCCGATCGATCGTACGCAAGTCACGTACCGAAGATCTCCAGGCTGCTTCGCGTCTTTCGCCCATGATTCACGGCATATTCGCGCGGCGCCCGTCGCCGACGCCGCCGCGATTACGTTGCAGGAGCGAACCGCCGGTCACAGGGCCGCGATCTGGCCCGGGACACCCTCCGATCTGTCCGGGCCACCCCCGGGCGACGAAAAGTCGAGCGATCTCGCGAGGCCGATTTCGGCACGCCGCTCGCTGTCGGGCAGGTCGCCGGCGTCCTCCGACGCCAGGCGTCGTTCACGTCGTCACCTCTGGAGGTCTCCATGCTTCGTCGTGTTTGCTCGTTTCTCGTCGTCAGCGGTCTGCTCGCGTGTGGGGCTTCGGCCGATCGCAGTGATCTCCGGGCCAGTGTCGAGAGCGCAGCGGACGGCGGTGCCGGCGCTGCACCGTCGACCGCCGCCGACGAAGTGGAGATCGTGAACGGCGTCCCCGATCACAACCGCGATCCCGCCGTCGTCGCCGTCATGATCGGCCAGACCGCGATGTGCACCGGCACGCTGATCTCGCCGCGCCTCGTGCTCACTGCGCGGCATTGCACGAGCCGCACGGTGGAGGCGGTCTACTGTCCCGCGCCCGGCGTGCAGGTGCTCGGCGATCGCGCACCGAGCTCGCTATCCATCCTCGTCGGCGACGACGTCTCGTCCGCGCATGTCGTCGCACACGGCGCGTCCGTGGTCGCTCCGTCCGGCGTGACGCTTTGTGATGCCGACATCGCCATCATCATCCTCGACGAGCCGGTGAAGATCGTGAAGCCCTTGCCCGTACGAACGCACGGCGTGGCGGTCGGCGAGCGCGTACGCGCGGTGGGTTACGGTCGCGAAGGAGACAACGCCGCGGCCGGGTCGAAGCTCGTCCGCGAGCACGTCCGCGTGCTGTCCGTGACGAACGCCGAGCTCAAGGTCGGCGAGGCCACCTGCTCCGGGGACTCGGGCGGGCCCGCGCTCGACGAGGACACCGGCGAAGTGATCGGCGTCGTCTCGCGAGGCGGACCGAGCTGCGAAGGCACGGGCGTGCACAACATCTACACGCGCGT
>JAXDMI010000172.1:0-5860 GCA_034666145.1 Myxococcales bacterium
CGAGCCGCCCCCGCCGATGCTCGCGCCGCCGAGCTGCCCGAGCGCGTGCTCCACCGACGGCCGCAACGTCGTCGACTGCGTCGGAGCCGTGCTCGAGTCGTGCGCCGCCGAGGCGTCTTGCTTCGAGGCGAGCTGCCTGAGCGGATGTGAAGCCGCGAAGCGCGCGCAGAGCACCGTCGGCTGCGAGTACTACGCCGCCAAGCCGTCGGCGCAGATCAAGACCTTCGACAACTACGACGGGTCTTGTTACGCGGTCCTCGTCGCGAACACCTGGAATTCCCCGGTCACGCTCGACGTCGAGTACGACGGCGCGCACATCTCATCGAGCTACTTCCGCATTCCGCGCGGCAGCGGGACGAACATTCGTTACGAGCTGCTGCCCGAGGGCAAGCTGCCGAAGGACGAGCTGGCCGTGCTCTTCCTCGCCGTGCAGCCGCCGGGACCGGCCGGCCCGGGCAGCACGTATGCCCCTTGTCCGCCGAGCGTCGGCGCTGCCGTCGTCGGGCAGACCGAGGTGCGCGGGAGCGGCTTCGGCAAGACCTTCCACGTGCGCTCGTCGGCGCCCGTCGTCGCGTACGACATCTATCCGTACGGCGGCGCGTCGTCGTTCGTGCCGAGCAGCTCGCTCCTCTTTCCCACGTCTGCGTGGGGCACCGACAACCTCGCGATGACCGGCTACTCGGCCGATGCGAACGCCACGCAAGTGGGCGCGCTTCCGTACTTCCAGATCCTCGCGCAGGAAAACGACACGCACGTGAAGCTGATGCCGACCGTCGACCTGAGCAGCGCAGGCGGCGCCGCCCCCGTGTCGAAGGGAACGCTCACCGAGGTGGTCCTGCAGCGCGGCGAGTTCCTCCAGTACACGCAGGCCGGGGAGGCGAACGGCACGCCGGTCGCCGCCGACAAGCCCATCGCGGTCGTGGCCGGTAGCACGTGCATCACCATCCCGAACGGAGTCGGCGCGTGCGACGCCATCCATCAACAGCTCCCGCCCATCCGGCTCATGGGCGACACGTACGTCGCGACGCGCTATCGCGATCGATTGAGCACCGAGCCGGAGACCACGCCGTGGCGCATCCTGGCGGCCGCTGACGGAACGATCCTCACGTTCGATCCGCCCGTGGCCAAGGCGCCGGCGACGCTCGAGCGCGGCATGTGGGTCGAGCTCTGGGCGCCCGGACCGTTCGTCGTCCACAGTCAGGATGCAAAGCACCCGATCTATGTCGCTGCCTACATGACCGGCGCGGACAACATCTCGATCACCGACGGCGACCCGGAGATGGTGAACGCGGTTCCGGTCGGGCAATGGCTTCCGTCCTATGTCTTCCTGACCGATCCGACCTACGGCAACACGAACCTCGTCTTCGTGCGCGGCCCGGACGTCGACGGCAAGTACCAGGACGTGCAGCTCGACTGCGCCGGCACCGTCTCCGGGTGGACGCGCGTGGGTAGCACCACGTACGAGGTGGCGTACGTCGATCTCCTGCGAAAGGGCTTGCCGCAAGGAGGCTGTGACAATGGTGTCCACCGAGCGTTCGGCAAGGGCCCGTTCGGCCTCACGGTGTGGGGCTGGGATCGCTACGCGAGCTACGGCTACCCCGCCGGTATGGGAACGAAGACGCTGAACGATCAGAGCGCGTTCCCGCCGGTGCGTTGATGGGAGTACGATGAACAGCGCGTGATTACCTCGAGGTCGTTCGCGTTCGTATCGGCGCTCGGCGGAGCGGCTGCAGCGCTGGCGCTCTTCGGCGCAGCGTGCTCATCGTTCAATGCCGTCGACATCCCTGCCGACGCCGCTGCCGATGTCGGCGCGGGCGCAGAGACGAGCGTGCCCACCGACGCCGGCACGAGCGACGTCAGCGTCGTGGGCAACGCGTACTGCGCGGCGCATACGGGTGATCCGGGGTTCTTCTACTGCAACGACTTCGAGGTACCGGCACAGTCCATCAATCCGTTCGGCTTCAGCACGACCGCGATCACGCCGACGGTCACGAAGATCGAGGTGGTGAGTGACAACACGCGCGATGCGGTCATGAAGGTCACGGTCGATGCCAACGCAGCGGGCAGCCACGACGTGAGCGCTCAACAGACCATTTCGGCGCCGGGGCTCCAGCCGTTCCAGGTCGACCTCGACATCAAGATCCTCACGAATGACGCGCCGTCCGTGACGCTCGCAGCGCTGCACTTCGCTGGAGCGGACTGCGAGGCGGAGTACGGGCTCGGCGCGTTCGACGGAACGACGCTCGGAGGAACGCGCAACCGCGACGTGCCCTTGCAGAGCTACACCGCCGGCGAATGGCAGCACGTGAGCATCGCGCTCCTGAGGGACGGCACGGCGAGCACGGGATTCCGTGAGCTCGTCACGTATGGCGGTATCACGATCGTCGATCGCGAGGCGCGCTCGTCCAACGGCGCAGACCCCGCGGAGTGCAGCATCCTCGGCCTCGTGCTCGGTGCCATCGAGAGCGGATCCGCGCCCGAGCACGTCACCGTGTCGTACGACAACGTCCTCGTTCGCAAGCTCTGATGATCCGGCTCGCGCTGGTGACGCTCGCGGTGCCGGCCGCTGCGTGCGGCAGTACTGTCGTCGTACCGTCGACCCCGGCCGAGATCGCGCCGAGCGGGGTCACACCGAGCGGCGTCGACCCGACGTTCTTCAGCGGCAAGCAAGTGAGAGGTCGCCTCGCGCCCGAGCGAATCCGGTCCGTCGTGGTCGAACATCTCGAGGTCTTCGGCAAGTGCTACGAAGACGGCCGGCGCACCAACCCGAAGCTCCAGGGCAAGGTGACCGTCAAATTCGAGATCGATCAGGACGGCACCGTCACGAAGTCCGCCGACGCCCGCTCCGATCTACCTGACGAGGCGGTCGTGAAGTGCGTCGTCGACGCGTACCGAACGCTGCGTTTTCCGAGGCCCGACGCCGGTGTCGTGACGGTGTACTTTCCACTCATCTTCAATCCGCGCGACTGACCCTCGCTCGTCACACGGCGACGGCGAGCTCGGGGCGCACCTCGTCTTCGGCGCCGATGAGCACGAGCTCCGCGCCCTCGTAGTCGAGGAAGATCGGGTCGAGCGGGAGGAAGCGGAGATCGCCGAACCGCGCCTGGAGCTCCTCCGGGAACAGCGACGGCTCGGTGAACGGTGACGGATCGTCGGGGTCTCCGCCGTAGTCGAGCGTTGCTTGGCGCGACCACTTCGCGACCGGGTTGAACACCGCGGCGATGACGCTGCCTTCCCGCGCGACGTTCACCGCGTCGTGGAGCTGGTCCCGCTCCGACCCGGGATCGAGCGCATACGTGAGGTGCGCGTGCTCGGCGTGCTCGAGGATCGCGTAGTGACCCGTGCCGATGATGCACGCGCCGGGTTGATGGCGAACGCCGCGCGTCTTGGTGGTGTACGTGCTCGGACCGAGATCGGCGAGCAGCTCCGCGCGCGATGCACCGAGCTTGTCGACGTACGCCCATTCGCGCTCGTTGGCGCCGGGCTCCGGCATGCGCTTCTTGCCCACGACGATGCGCCGGTGAACATCGCCGCGGTCGGGGCTCAGCAGGAACATGAAACGCTGAAGGCCGGGCGCGCGCTCGACGCGCGGTCGCACCACGAAAGCAATGCGACCCCGTTCGAGCCCGCGCACGAGCTTCGTTCCAGCGTCGCGATCAGCGCTTCGTCGTTCGAGAGGAGACACGCTCGCTGGAGTTGCACGTCCGATACCAACGCGCAGCCGCCACTCTCGACACCTTCAATACTAGCAGGAAACATCGTTATTTCAAGCCGTTGACCTTGTGCATGCGAGCGGTCATGGTGTGCCGGCGCGCGCATCGGAGAGCGCACGCCGACCATCCGGAGGGCGACCATGCAGCAGGACTTCGCGGTTCTGACGGCCGAGGAGCGCGCGCTGATCGAAGAGGAGGAGCGCCTCCTCGAGCGAGCGCGAGCGTCGATCGATCGAGCCATCGACAAGGAACGACGCACGCGGGAAGCGTTGCGTGCGAGCGGTCGCGACGGAATGGACCTTCGTTCCGTCGATGCGATGCGTGCCCTACGCGAAGAGGCAGCGCGCGCCTCTGCGGACGACTTGCCTCCGCTCTTGCTCGAGCTGAGCGTGCGGCAGCGCCTCGCCGAGCGAACCGATGTGGCCGAGCTGCCCGATCGCGACGCGCCCTACTTCGCGCACCTCTGCGTTCGAGAGGGAAACGTCAGCAAGGACTACCTCTTGGCGCGCGCCACGCTCCTCGACACCCCCGCCGGTGTTCGCATCGTGGACTGGCGCGTCGCTCCGGTCGCACGGATCTTCTACCGCTACCGCGAGGGCGACGACTACGAGGAGTCGTTCCCCGGTCGCGAAGCCGAAGGCGTCGTCGAGGCTCGCCGCGTGCTCGTCATCGAGCGAGGCGTGCTCGTGCGGATCATCGGCGATGACGTCGTCCTCGCGCGCGACGCGTCAGGTTGGTCGCGCAGCGATCGCGGCGAGCTCGCGCTCTCTTCGGGAGGAGCGGGCACCGCCGTGCGGCCCGGCGCGCACGCCGACGTCACCGCGCTGCTCGATCGCGAGCAGTTCGCGGCTGCGTCTGCGCCCGCTGAGCAAGCCCTCGTCGTCCTCGGCAGCGCGGGGAGCGGCAAGACCACGGTCGCGCTGCATCGACTCGCGAAGATCGGCGCCGCTGATCCCGAGCATCGTCCGTTCGAGCGCGCTGCCGTCGTCGTCCCCGAGGAAGGCCTCGCTCGGCTCTCGCGGCGTCTGCTCGCGCCGCTCGGCGCGTCGTCGGCGCAGGTGCAGACCCTCGACGCGTGGGCCCTCGGGCTCGCTCGTCGAGTGTTCGGTGAGCCGATGCCGAAGGTGCATCTCGACGCGCCGGGTGTCGTGAGCAGCCTCAAGCGACACCCCGCGCTCCACGATGCGCTGCGCGTGCGATACGCGAAGCTCTCGGCGAAGAGCACGACCCTCGTGGCGCTGCGACGCAGGCTCGCCGACGCGTTCACCGACCGCGCGTTCCTTGCCGGAGTCGTCGACGCGGCGCGCGGCGAGCTCTCGCGGAGCGCCGTCGAGGAGACCGTGCGGCACACCATGCTGCAGCTCGCCGAGCCACTCGCGCGCGAGCTCGCGTCGATCTCCGACGCCGAACGGAAGCGGGCCGTCGACGGTCGCGCCATCGACGACGGGACGCCGGAAGCCCTCGCCGGGACCGTCGACGTCGAGGATCTGCCTATTTTCCTGTTCCTTCGTGCATGGCGAAGCGGCCTCGACCTGGCGCGCCTCGCGCACGTCGTCATCGACGAGGCCGAGGACTTTTCGCTGTTCGAGCTGTACGTCCTCGGCAAGCAGCTCGCCGATCCGCCGAGCGTGACGCTCGCTGGCGACGAGGCACAGCAGACCTCGACGTGCTTCGCCGGCTGGAAGCGCGCGGTGGAGGCGCTCGGCACCAGCGACGCTCTGACGTGTCGACTCGAGGTGTCGTACCGATGCCCGCGGCCCATCGTCGAGATCGCGGAGCGCATCCTCGGACCGATCGCGAAGCGTAAACCGATCAAGGTTGCGCCCATGAAGGCGGAGGGCGGAGCGCCCGTTGGTCTGTACGCATTTCCCGAAGATGGTCATGCGCAGCTCTTCCTCGCGACGGCGCTGCGCGATCTCGTCGATCGCGAGCCTCACGCGTCGATCGGCGTTCTCGCCGCATCGTCCGATGCAGCGCGCCGGCTCTTCGAGGTGCTCGCCGACGTTCCCGCCACGCGCCTCGTGGTCGACGGAGCGTTCTCGTTCGAGACGGGCATCGACGTCACCGATGTCGACAGCGCGAAGGGGCTCGAGTTCGACTACGTGATCGTGCCGGACGCGACCGCTGACGCGTATCCCGCGACGGAC
>JAXDMI010000173.1:0-3704 GCA_034666145.1 Myxococcales bacterium
GCTCTTTCAGGGCAAGGCCAAATGCAACCAGTGCCACCTGGATGGGACGGCTAGCGGAACGAGCGGCCAGTTCACGCCCGCGGATGTCGCGCCTCTCTTCACGGACTTCACCGCGAACAACATCGGCGTCCCGAACAACCCCTGCCTGCCGTACCTCCAGGAGAGCAAGCCGGACCAACTCGGCTTCGTCGCGAACCCGGTGGGCACGGGCTTCGTCGATCTGGGCGTGGGGGCGTTTCTGGCGGGGAATGGAGCAGCGCCCAACCCGAACCCGACGGACTGGGGCCCGCTGGCGCCGAAGTTCAACGGGATGTTCCAGACGCCGACCCTACGCAACGTGGACCAGAGGCCCCGTCCGGACTTCGTCAAGGCCTACATGCACAACGGCTACTTCAAGAGCCTGAAGGAGGTCGTCCACTTCTACAACACGTCCCAGTCGCTCCCGCGTTGCAACGCGGGCTCGCCGGGCGAGAAGACGACCTGCTGGCCGGTTCCGGCGGTCCCGCAGACGCTCAACACGACGCAGCTCGGAAACCTGGGCCTGAGCGATTCCGAGGAGAACGACATCATCGCGTTCCTGCAGACGCTCACCGATGGGTTCAACGCACAGGCCACCGATGCAGGAACGTCCACCGACGCAGGAACGTCCACCGACGCAGGAAAGTCCACCGACGCCGGACAGTCCACCGACGCAGGAAAGTCCACCGACGCAAGCGGTGACTGAGGAAGCACAGTCATGGACCTCGCCGGCGTGGAGCAGCTCGATGCGTTGTCGAGCTGCTCCGCGATCGGCGAGCGCGACCGTTCGAGGCCTCACCATTGCATGGCCGACGAGCATGGAGTCCCTCGCTCGTCCCATCGCGCTCCTCGCGCTCCTCGCGACGCCACTGATGAGCGCGAGCGCGTGCGCCCACCAAGGCCCCGTGCTCGAGCAGCCCGTCGGTGAGACCCATACCAACGCGAGCTCCACCGGCGGCGCGCGACCCCTGGGCACCGACACGCCCTCCGCGCCGATCAGCGTCGTCGTCAGCGACGAGGTGCGCCGCGCGTGCAACCTCCCGCAAGAGACGCAGCCCGCCGCGCTCTTCGACTTCGCCGCGTCGCGCCTGCGCCCGCGCGGGCAGGACGTCCTCGTGCGAATCGCGACCTGCCTCACGTCCGGCAAGCTCCCTGACGGCGAGCTCAAGATCGTCGGTCACACCGATCGACGCGCAGAAGAGTCGTACAACGAGCAGCTGGGCCTCTACCGCGCGATCGCTGCAAAGCAGTATCTCGTCGATCGCGGAGTCCCATCGCGCAAGCTGTCATTGGAGTCGCGAGGCGGACGCGATGCGCGCGGCACCGACGAGGCGTCCTGGGCGCTCGATCGTACGGTCGAAGTGGTCCTTCGCGCGCCCGGCGACAACCCGGAGTAGTGGTGTGGCCTCACGCGCGGAGCGATGCCACGACGCGCGCGACGGCCGCGTCGAGATGCCGCTTGTACGTGCTGAAGCCGACACCGAGCGCCTCTGCGGCGTGCTCCTGCGACACGGCCGGCTCGACGTACGCGAGCTTGATGGCCGAGAAGAGGCGATCTCCCTTCGACGTGCCTTGGAGCGCAGCGATGGCTTCGAGCAACGCACGCCGGACCGCGGCTCCTGCCGCATGCGCGTCGACGGGCGTTCGTGAAATCGATGCTGCGAGCGGGCTCTTCGCGAGCGCGTCGACGTCGTGAAGGGCGCGAAGCGCGGCGCGCACGTCGCGAGCGAAACCAGGAGAAGAGGCGTTTGCGCTGACGGGCGCGCCCGCCCCGTCCTGCGCGCCTGGTGCGCTCGCCGGTGCAGCCGCTGCGGTCATCGCGAGGGCGCGGCCAACCACTTCCAGCACCCACGCGCTCGATGGGACGTCTCGTCGATCGTGGAGCGCGACGTCGTAGCGCTTCCCGCCGAGCTCGAACGCGAGCTCCGGCGCCAGACGCGCGCCGGCGAAGGTCACCGGTCCCTCCCACGCCGGCCAGTCTGCGAAGTAGTGATAGAAGAGCGCGAGGTCCGTGCCGAGCAGGAGCGGTTCGGCGCTGAACACAGCGAGCGCGGCGACCACCGGCGAGGGCGTCTGGTACTCCTCGGCGCCGACCATGAAGCGGACGTAGAGGATCGATGCGCGGTTGCGACGACCGAGCAGGGCGCGCGCATGCCGATGAACCATCTCGATCGTCGGATCACGTCGCCGATCGGCCGGGGTCGTCTCGTGGAGCTTGAGAATGCCGACGAACGCCACGGGAGCGCCGCCCTCATCTCGGAGCACCTGGAATGCCTCGGGTTGACGCGCGAACCAGTGCCGGAACGCAGCGACGGCCTCCGGCGATTCGTGGCTCGAGATCATCGCAGAGAGCGCCTCGAGATCACGCGGCCTCGCGATGTCCCTCGTCAAATCGAGCGTCGCAGGGACCTCGAACGCGCCCGCCATTCCCGGGACCTGCCTCGTCAGGAATCCAAAATCGACGAACGCCTTCATGACGGCGGCGCGCGGGCCGCTCTGCACGCGCGGCACGTAGTAACGGAAGGCGAGCTCGAGCAGCTCCCGCCACCGCGAAGGGCTCCGCCATCGCAGATCCGCGGCGACGGCGTCGCGCGCGAGGTCGTGCGGAAAGAGACCGTCGGCGTTCGCTTCGACGAAGCTGAGCGAGCGAAGCCACGCGAAGGTCTCGCGTGCGTCGTCGTCCGGAAAGGCTACGGCCAGGAGATCTTCCGTCGTCGAGCGTACGAGCGCGGCCAGCTCGAACGCGCGCCGACGCCGGTCGTCCACGCCCTCGAGGAAGCTCCGGCAGAGCAGCTCGACGACCTCCGGTGAGGCGAACGCTCGCGCGCCGCCGCGCCCGGGGTTGGGCTCGCCCTCCTCCGCAGCGAGTGCGAGAGCGAGCGGATAGCCGTCAGCGAAGGCGATGATGCGCGGTCGGTCCGAGACGGCGACGTTGCGCCGAGCCAGGTACGCGGAGGCGTCGCTCGTGGACACTCCGCCGAGCTTCATTGCGAAGACGGAGCTTCCGTAGACGGCCAGCTTTCGCCATGGCAATCCTGGTGTGAGCCGGCTCGCGACGACGACGCGATCGTTCGGGCCCGTATGGCTCAAGAGCTCCGCGCAGAGCAGATCTTCGACGGCCGCGAGCCTCTCGCTCGTGTCGATGAGCACCGCACGCAAGCGCGAGCTCTTGCGGCCGAGGCCAGCCGAAGCCACGAGGTTGGCGATGCCTTGTCGGCTCGGCGTCACGTCGCGGGCATCGAGATAGACGACGGGTATCTTCCGCGACTCGGCATCGCGCGCGAACGCATGGAGAAGCGCCGTCTTGCCGATCCCACCTGGACCGTGAAGATGCATGATGCGCTGCTTCGTGCGCTGCGTGAGCATCGCTGCCCATGCCTTGCGCTCGCGAATCCGTCCGACGAAGGACAACCGTCGCTCCGTCAGCTCGTCGTCGAAGAGCGTCTGCCCCATACGCTGCGGCCATCATAACGTCGTGGGCGCGCCGCGGCCGGGCTCTTTATCGAGCCTTTCTTGGGGTGGAAATCGAGCCGTGCGACCGGCTAACGGTGGCTCCATGCGCACGAGCGAGCGTGGTTGGGCGGGTACCGGGGGGGACAGCGGCAGGTGTCGTTGCGCCCTTCACGCTCACGTGCGGAGCTGACGGCGGCGGCGGAGGCGACGCGGGTGGGGGGACCCAAACGCCT
>JAXDMI010000174.1:0-19637 GCA_034666145.1 Myxococcales bacterium
ATGCGTCGCGCACCAAGCTGATCGTGGGCGATGTGCTCGTCGGCGTCGGTGTCCTCGCAGTGGCCGGAGCGATCTATCTGTTCCTGAGACAACCCGACGGATCGACGAGCACCGCATCGCGCTGAGCATCGCGCTGGGGCGTCGCTCGAGATCGTCCGCTCGTGGATCGCGCAGGGCGCCACGGACGCGTGAGCGGCGGCGACGATCAAGACCCGAATCGTGGCGTCTTGGCGTGATCTTGCGGACTTCCTGACGGTCAGGACCCGAATCGTGGCGTCTTGGCGTGATCTTGCGGACTTGCTGACGGTCAGGACCCGAATCGTCGCCAGCAGCTGGGCAAAGGGTTCAGCCCGCCCGCGTGGATGGTTCGGAACCTGACCGTTGGCGCAACCGCGCTCACGCGCACCCGCGCACCCGCGCTCACGCGCTCACGCGATCACGCGCCGGTCCAGATCTCGCCGTTCGCGCCGTCCATCGTGATGACGGTGCCCTTCGGGAGCACCACGTCGGCGTCGGCATCGTCCGTGGTCGAGTCGCGCCACACGGTCAGGCTCTCCTTCGCGTAGTCGACACGCATGGGCGGACAGCTCGCGATGCAGGGCTTGCCGAGGCTGCGCGCGACGATCGCCGCGTCGCCCGTGATGCCGCCGCGCGTGGTGATGATGCCCGCGGCTGCGCGCATTCCCGGGACGTCCTCGGGCGTCGTCTCGGTGCGGACGAGGATCACCGACGTGCCCTGCGCGGCGAGCGCGACGGCGTCCTCCGAGCGGAAGACGATCTGACCGGTCGCGGTTCCGGGGCTTGCGCCCATGCCCTTCGCGAGGAGCTCTCGTGCCATGGCTATTTCCTCCCCGTGACGCGCTCGCGGACCTCGCCGCCGGACTCTTCCGTGGCGTCGTCCGCGTCGTCGTCGTTCTCGTCGTCGTCGCTCTCGTCCGCTTCCTCGGTGTCGTCGTCGTCGAGCCCCTCCTCGTCGTCGTCGGTGTCTTCACTGATCTGCGAGCGGAGCTCGAGGAGGGAGTTTCCGCACTTGCAGCGCTTCGGGACGGAGCGCTTGAAGTAGACGCGCTCGCACCGCGGACACACGCGCGCATCCGGCTCGTAGGAGATGGGCTTGCCGGTGATCGCGTCCTTCTTGCCGACCACCTGCAGCGGCTCGAGGTCGATGACCATGCCCGCGTGCGGGTTCGCGCCCGGCAGCTTGCCGAGGACGAGGTCGCTGATGTCGACGACCTTCGGTACGCGCGCGAGCGCCTCTTTCACGATCCATCCCGCCGCTTCGGGGTGCGACTTCACCGGAACCTTGAAGGTCCACGCGGTGTGCGACTCGTCCTTGCCGGTGACGACGAGCGCGAGGTTGCCGGACTCCCAGGAGATCCCCGAGACGTGCGCCCAGGGCATGCGCCGGACTTCGCCCTTCTCCATCGCGATGCCCGGAGCGCCCACGCGGAGCGGCGTCTCGCTGCTCGTGCCGATCCAGATGGTCGCGCCCGTGAGCACGGCGCCGGCCGCGATCAGGTACGACGGGATCGGCTTGAGCTTCTCGTCGGACTCGAACACGTGGCCGTAGACGTAGCCCCACGTGCCGGCACCGAGCGCCGATGCGCCGAGGCCGCCCAGGACTCGCACGAGCCACGGGTTGAAGGAGCTCTGCGCGACGAAGCGGCGCTCCTGTCGGCGCGGCCCCTTGTCCTTCTTCTTCTTCATCGCTTTTCCTCGAGTCGCGACAGCTCGTCGTAGAGGTGTGCCGCGCTCTTGATCCCGAGATGGAAGTTCTCGAGATCGATCCATTCGTTCGGTGCGTGCGCGTTCTCGTCGGGCTGACCGAAGCCCATGAGCAAGCAAGGCTTGCCGGTGGCATCGGCGATGGTGCGCACGAACGGGATCGAGCCGCCTTCGCGGATGAACACGGTGGGTCGACCAAATGCCTTTGCGAAAGCCCTTTTCGCGATCTCGAACACCGGGTGATCGGTGGGCGCGAGATAGGGACGGCCGCCGTGGCTGATCTCCACGTTGACCTTCACGCCGGGCGGCGCGACCTTCTCGAGGTGCGCGCCGACGAGCTTGGCGATCTCGTCGGGATCCTGATCGGGCACGAGGCGGCAGGTGATCTTCGCCATCGCGCGTGCCGGGATGATGGTCTTCGAGCCCTCGCCCGAGAAGCCACCGGAGATGCCGTTGCAGTCGAGGGTGGGCCGCGCCCAGACGCGCTCGAGCGTGGTGAAGCCCTTCTCGCCCACCGTGCTCGGTGAGCCGGTCGACGCGAGCCACTCCTTCTCGTCGAACGGCAGCCCGGCGATCTCCTTGCGCTCGATCTCGGTGAGCGCGATCACCTTGTCGTAGAAGCCGGGGACCGCGATCTTGCCGTCCGCGTCGTGGAGCGACGCGATCATCTTCGCGAGCGCGTTGACGGGATTGGCGACACCGCCGCCGAACGAGCCCGAGTGGAGGTCCTGCTTGGGCCCGCTCACGTGGACCTCGAGGATGGCGAGGCCGCGGAGGCCCACGCACAACGACGGGATGCCACGACCGAACATGGCCGTGTCGCTCACGCAGACGAAGTCCGCGGTGAGGTCGGCCGCGTGCTCGCGCATGAGGCCGTCGAGGTTGTCGGAGCCGATCTCCTCTTCACCCTCGACGATGAGCTTCAGGTTGATGGGCAGCTTCTTCATGGTGGCGAGGAAGCTCTCGATCGCCTTCACGTGGATCCAGACCTGGCCCTTGTCGTCGACGACGCCGCGGCCCCACATGCGACCGTCGCGGATCGCGGGCTCGAACGGCGGCGAAACCCACTCGTCGAGCGGGTCGACGGGCTGTACGTCGTGGTGGCCGTAGACGAGCAGCGTGGGCTTGCCGGGCGCGTTCATGAACGACGCGAACACCGCAGGGTGGCCGGGCGTCTCCCACATCTCGACGCGGTCCGCCTTCAGCCGCTGGAGCTCCTTCATGAGGTGCTCGGCGTTCTTCCGCATGTCGCCCTTGTGCAACGGGTCCGACGAGATGGCGGGGATCTTCACCCACGTCTGCAGCTCCTCGACGAAGCGCGCGCGTTGGTCATCGATGAAGCGGAGCACCTGGTCCATGGCTGCCCCCCTTCTAGCGCGAAAAAGCCTGCGCGTCTGCGTCCAGCCCGGCCCGGCCCCTGGTCACTTCGAGAGGACGGCGAGGGCCTCTTTCAAGAGCTCCGGCAGCGGCGTCTCGCCGATCTTCGCGCCGAGCTGCTCGACCGCGCGATCGGCCTCGTTCTGGCGATAGCCCATGTTCACGAGCGCGCGCGAGAGAAGGTCGCCCGTCGACGACGATGCCGCGCCGACCGGCGCTGCGTTCGCGGTCGCCGTGCCGCGCGGCCCGGCTGCCTCGAGGATCGCGACCTTGTCCTTCAGCTCGAGGAGGAGGCGCTCTGCGGTCTTCTTGCCGATGCCGGTGATGCTCGTGAGCTTGCCGAGCTCTTTTCTTGCGATCGCCTGTCCCAGGTCGGGCGCGGGCAGCGCGCTGAGCACCGCGATGGCCGTCTTCGGTCCGACGCTGCTCACGCCGATGAGCGTTCGGAACGCGACGCGATCGCCTTCGCTCGCGAAGCCGAAGAGCGAGAAGATGTCCTCGCGCACGTGCGTGTGGACGAAGAGCGTCGAGCGCCCGTCTTCGTCGGCCTTGGCGCGCCCGATGGTCCCGAGCGGAACCACGAGCTCGTAGCCGACGCCGTTCACATCGATGACGACGTTGCCGTCGTCCTCCTGGGTCACCTTCCCGGTGAGCCGGCCGATCATGCCCGCACTCTACGTGATAAGGCTCGATGTGTCCCATGACCGTGTTGACCAGTGATGTCGACTGGCCGATGCGCGGGTACGCCGCCGGCGACGAGTACGTGAAGTATGCCGCCGTCTACGACGTGCTCTTCGCGGCGCTCCTCGACGACGAACAGCTCTACCTTCGCGCTGCCGAATCGTGCCTGCGCCCCGGCGAGCCGCTGCTCGAGATCGGCACCGGCACCGGACGCCTCGCGGAGCGGCTGCTCCACGCAGGGCATGACGTGGTCGGCGCCGATGTGAGCTCGGCGATGCTTGCGCGCGCTCGCGAGAAGCTCGCCTCGTTCGGCGATCGCTACCGCGCGGTCGAGGTCGACGTGCGTGCGATGAGCTTGGGCCGTAAATTCAGCCTCGCCATCGTGCCCTACGGAACGATCGCGCATCTCCTCACCGACGAAGATCGACGGCAGGCCTTTCGCTGCGTGTTCGAGCACCTCGAGCCGGGCGGCACGTTCCTCTTCGACGACATGCCGGGCTGGCTGGGCGGTAAGGCCGACAGCTCGAAGCTCGAGCTCCGGCGCACCGGCTTCGATCCGGTCGCGAACATGCCCGTTCGGCTGCTCTCCAACGCGATGGACGCGGCGGGCGAGCCGCTCACCGTCCGCTACGACTTCATCGACTGGCTCTCTGGGGACGAGGTCGCGAAGCGCGTCGTCGTCCGCGTGGTCTTCAGGAACATCGCGCTCGACGAGGAGATCGCCCTCCTGCGCGGCGCCGGCTTCGAGCCGATCGAGGTGCTCGGCAGCTTCGACGGGCGGCCGTTCGATCGCTCGAACCTCTCCGCCAACGAGCGCCTCATCCTGCGGTGCAGAAGGCCCGCGTGACCGCTCCGGCGCCCGCGCCTCGCGTCTCCGCGATCCTGCGCTCGCGCGCGCCGAAGCTCGGGCTGCTCGTGCCGCTCACGCTCGCCGAGGTGGCCTTCGATGGTGGGCTCACGCTGAGCTACCGCTTCCTCGTCGACGACGTCGTCGCTGCCGGAAAAGGAGCGATGCTGGTCCCGGTCGCGGTGGCCCTCGGCGGCGGTTTCCTGGTGGCTGCGGTGCTCTCGACGTGGCGCGACTACCTCTACGCACGCGAGTCGACCGCCGTGCTCTCGGACGTTCGCAGCGCGGTCTTCGATCATGTCCAGCGTCTGTCGCTTCGCTTCTTCGAGTCGCGACCGTCGGGCGACGTCCTCGCTCGCTTCTCCACCGATCTCGCGGGGCTCGAGAGCGCGCTCGCGTCGGGCGTCAGCGGCGTGCTCCTGCCGGCGCTTCACGTCGTCGTCGGAACGAGCCTCCTCTTCTTCGTCCTCGACTGGAAGCTCGCGCTCATGGGCGCCGCGATGTGGCCCATCGTGCTCATCGGTCCGCGGCTCGTCGCCCCTCGCGCCGCTCGCGCCAGCTACGACAAGAAGACCCACGAGTCCGGCCTGCTCGCGACCATCGACGAGACGCTCCGCGGCAGGCGCATCGTCAAGGCGCTCGGCCTCGAGCCCGTCGCACGCGGCTGGGTGGCCCGTGACGCGCAGACGCTCTCGCGCAGCGGGGCGCGTGCGGGTTTCCTCGGGGCCCTCGTCGAGCGCACCACCGTGCTGACGATCTATGCGCTCCAGGTGCTCGTGGTCATCGCCGGCGCCGTCATGGCCTATCGCGGGAGCATCACCGTCGGCGTGCTCGTCTCCTTCGTGACGATCTTCTGGAACCTGGGATGGTCGCTCGTGGTCCTCGGACGCGCGACGCCGCTCGTGGTGTCGGCGGCGGGCTCTGCGCGACGGATCGACGAGCTCCTCGCCGAAGCGCCCGACCCGTGCGAGGAAGGCGACGGCGCCGCGCCCGCGGAGCTGTCGGATGCGATCCGCTTCGAGGGCGTGACCTTCGCCTACGAGAAGCGCGTGGCGCTCCTCAACGTGTCGTTCGAGATCCGGCGCGGGCAGCACGTGGCCTTCGTCGGTCCGAGCGGCTCGGGCAAGAGCACGGTCATGAACCTCATCGCGCGCTTCGAAGACCCGCGCGACGGGAAGGTGACCTTCGACGGCGTCGACGCACGCACCATCTCGTCGACGAGGCTGCGCAACCGCCTCGGCTTCGTGCTCCAGGACAGCTTCCTCTTCGACACCACCATCCGGGAGAACGTGCGGCTCGGGCGCTCCGGTGCATCGGACGCGGACATCGAGGCAGCCGCACGCTCCGCCGAGATCCACTCCGTGATCGAGGCGATGCCCGACGGCTACGAGACCAAGGTTGGCGAGCGTGGCGGAAGGCTCTCGGGCGGCCAGCGACAGCGCGTCGCGGTGGCACGCGCGCTCGTCCGCGATCCGAAGATCTTGCTGCTCGACGAGGCGACGTCTGCGCTCGACCCGGCCAGCGAGGCGGCCATCAACGAGACGCTCGAGAAGGCGCGCGACGGCAGGACGACCATCGCGATCACGCATCGGCTCTCGACGACGATCCATGCAGATTGCATCTTCGTGCTCGTCGACGGCCGGCTCGTGGAGAAGGGAACGCACCCCGACCTGCTCGCGGCCGGCGGCGTCTACGCCGATCTCTGGAAGAAGCAGCAGGGCTTCGTGGTCACGGACGACGGGCAGAGCGCCGAGGTCACGATCCCGCGCTTGCGGAGCATCGCGCTGCTCGCGCCTCTCGACGAAGAGCAGCTCGCGACGCTCTCGCGGCGCTTCGTCTGCGAGCGCGCCACGGCGGGCCAGACCATCATCCGCGAGGGCGAGCCCGGCGCTCTCTTCTACGTGATCGTGCGCGGCACGGTGAGTGTCCAGCAGACGCGCGAGTCCGGAAAATCCAGCGAGCTCGGTCGTCTCTCCGACGGCGATCAGTTCGGCGAGCTGGCCCTGCTGAACGACAGCCCGCGCACGGCGACCATCGTGGCCGTCACGGATTGTCTTCTCCTCACGCTCCCGCGACCGCAGTTCCTCGAGCTGCTCGCGCAGACTCCGGGCCTGCGCGCGACGGTGCAGGAGGTCGCCGCTGCGCGCATGGCCCGCGCAGCCGGCACCCCGCTGGCGAAGACGCTCTGCTGACCGCGCTCAGTCGTTCTTCGCGCCTTGGGCGATCCAGCGGCGGACGACGTCGCGCTGCGCGACCTCGAGGAGGCTCTCGTTCTTGGGCATCGACGACTGGCACGTGCCGCCGGTGCACTGCGCGTCGAGCGCGCACTGGCTGCCGTCGATCTTGCGCATCAGGTAGCTCTGCCGCGGATCGCCGGCCGTGACGAACGGCATGGTCTGCAGCTCGTCGCCGCGCACGCCGACGATCGCGGTGTAGACGCGCGGCGGATCCTTGCCGAGGAAGACGCCGTTCGCGGGACCGGTCGTCGAGCCGTGACACGTCGAGAACGCGCATGACTGCCCGAAGATCGGCATGACGTCATTCGCGAACGAGACCGCGGGCGTCGTGGCATCGAAGCCCGCGGGCGGCGAGTAGTCGTTGCACGTCGAGCCGCTGCTCGAGCCGGAGCTGGACGTGCAGCTGTTGGAGAACGCAGAGAGCGCGACGGTCACGGCGAGCAAGGCAAGACGCATCTCGGCCTATCTAGCACTCATGCGCGCTTGCGACGTCGCGCTCGAACGATCGAGAACGCGAGGAAGCCGGCGCCGGCGACGAGACTCAATGGCGACGCCGCCGAGCCTCCCATCGCGCACGACGACGATGACGAGGACGCCGAGCCGGTGCCGCCCACGAGCGGCGACGACGGATCCTCGGCCTTCGACTGCGCAGCAGCCTGGGTGCGCGGCGCGCTGCCAACGACCATGCAACCGTCGTAGATCGGGCACGTCGGCTCGCCGATTTCGAGCTTCGCCGGACGGAAGAGCGGCACGTCGGCTTGATCCGCCGATGCCTTCATCACGAGATCGGCGGCGAGCGCGGCGTGCGCGAGGTCGGCGCGGAGCCGCGTCACCCGCGGCATGGTCGCGCCGTGGAGCAGCGTCGCGAGGTCGTCGTCGCGGACCTGTGCGGCGGTCTTCGTCACCGTGCCCTGGGCATCGGTCACCGGCAGGTAGTCCGGCGCGGAGCCCGGGCCCGCGGCGCCACCGCCAAAGGTGACGTTCGACTCGATCACCTGCGCGGCCTGCGTGGTTGCGTTCTCGAGCTCCCACCCGCGGCCTCCCGCGGCCGCGGTCTTCTGCGCGCGGACCGTCACGTAGTTGCTCTTGTTCTGCGTCCAGTCCCAGGCGATCTCGTCGCTGCCGATGAAGAACGTCGGGAAATTCTGGGGCTCGTAACGACCGTCGCCGAGGACCCACAGCGTGATGCCGACGGTGGCTCCGGTGCCCGCCGCGACCATGCGCAGCGGAAGGACGATGTTCGCGCCGTGCGTGGTGACGCGGACCGGTCGCATCGACGAGATGCCCTGACCGGGAAGCAGCTTCATCGCGAGGAAGTCGAACTTCTCGGCGACGTACGTGTCGATGACCGGCTTCACGTCGGCGGGAACCGTGAAGCCGTTCATCGTCAGCCACGTCTCGAGCGCGTTCGGATCGGTGGCCTTCAGCTGCACGGTCAGGTACGGGCCGACCACCTCGGTCTTCGTGACGGTCACGCCGCCGCCGCTACCCTCTGAAGGGGAGAGAATGACGCCCGCCTCTTGGGGCTGCGGCGGACAGATGTTCTTCGGACCGGCGCAGTTCTGCGGCGGCGCAAGGATACGCGTGGTGGTGAGCTGATCGAGCGTCTGGAACACGACGTCGGAGCTGAGGCCGACATCGACGGTCCCCGAGATCGGCAGCACCCACGCGAACGACGCGGGGTTGCCCGAGTACTTGATCTGGTCGTAGAGCGTCGACTGATCCTGAGCGATGCTGAGGATCATGCGGTGGTCCGTGACCACCGTCGTCGACTCGCCGATGCATCCGCCGCACGCGCTCGCCTCGCGCTCGAGCGCGAGGCTGCACGAGACGAACGCGGTGAGGACCACACTCCAGGAAGCAAAGCGCATCCCTGAAAGGTAGCAGTCTCAGGGGTTCTTGCGACGGCGCGCGCGGACGATCGACAGCGCGAGGTAGCCGAGGCCCGCGCCGATCCAGAGCGTGCCGCCGTTGCCGGTGCCGCTGGTCGAGCACGAGAACGACTCGGAGCCGCCGTTGCTGCGCGCCGCGGCCTGGTCACGAGGAGCGGTGCCGACCTGCGTGCAGCCGTCGGCCGAGTAGACCGGACACTGCGGCTGGTTGAGCTCCTTGGTGAGCTGGCGGATGTTCGAGAGCACCGCCTGATCCTTCGACGCGGTCATCACGAGATCGGCGTCGAGCGCCGCGTGGACAAGGTCGGCGCGGATGCGCGTGACCCGTGACGTGCTGTCGGGGATGTTGTGGAAGAGCGTGTCGAGGTCCTCTTGGCGCGCTTGCACCGCGGTCTTCGTGACGGTGCCCTGCTCGTCCTTGATGGGGAGGTAGTCGACCTGCGCGGAGGCTTCTTGCGGGTCGAACGGTCCGGCGTCGGGATCGGTCGGCTGTCCCGGATACGGGTAACCGCCGTTGTAGTAGTTGCGGAGGACGGCGCTCTCGATCTGCGAGCGAGAGAGCTGCGTCGAGCTCTCCGTCTCCCACGCGCGACCGTTCGCCGCCGCCGCCTTCGCGGTGCGGAGATCGACGTAGTCGCTGATCTGCCGGTTCCAGTCCCACCCGATGTCGGCGGTGGGGATGAAGAAGGTCGGGAAGTTCTGCGGCTCGTAGCGGCCCTCACCGAGGACCCACAGCGAGATGCCGACGGTCGCGCCGGTTCCGGCTGCGACCATGCGCAGCGGAAGGACTGCGCTCGCGCCCTTCGTGGTGACGCGCACCGGGCGCATGTCCGTGACGTTCTTGCCGGGCAGGAGCTTCAGCGCGAGGAAGTCGAAGTGCTCGCCGACGTACTTGTCGACGACGGGCTGCACGTCGGCGGGGATGCTGAAGCCGTTGTCCGCGAGCCACTTCTCGAGAGCGCCCGCGTCCGTCGAGTGGAGCTGGACGGTCGAATATGGACCGATCTGTTCTTGCTTCGTGACCACGACGCTCGGCGGCGACGCCGCGCCGGCGTCGGAGGCGGAGGCGGAGTCGGCGCCGAAGGACGCGGAGCCGCCGCCGCGGGGGTTGCACGTGGGGGCCGCGGGGCAGTTGAGCGGCGGCGCCTGGATGCTGGTCCTCGTGTTGTTGTCGAGCGTCTGGAAGACGATGTCGGCGCTGAGCCCGACGTCGACGGTGCCGGAGATCGGCAGCACCCACGCGAACGCGGACGGATTGCCCGAGTACTTGATCTGGTCGTAGAGCGTCGACTGGTCCTGCGCGATGGTGAGGATCATCCGATGGTCGGTGACCACCGTCGGATTCTCGGTCGGCGAAGGGGGCGGCGAGAAGCAGCCGCCACAGGCGCTCGCGTGGCGCTCGAGCGCGTAGCTCGACGTGAGTGCAGCGACGAAGCTCGCCGCAGCGATGATCAGGTTCTTGCGCATCGGTCACCTCGGAAGGAAGGAGCGGAGGGAATCGAAGTGCTCTTCAGCAGACCTCGTGCCATCCGCCGAACACCCCGAGACCACGCCGTTATCCAGCGTCAACCGGGCGAGAGAGGGGGATGCGCCGCGATCCCCCTCGGACCCGCCGATCGCCTTCGGCGCAAGCTGGCACACGATCCGGAATCGGTCGCGTACATGAACACGCGTACCGTTTTTGTTGCCGCATGCGCTCCGATCGGGTTAGAAACGCGGCACTTCACTAGCTTCAGCTTCTACGGCTTCTCACAGACGGCGCGTGCACCTTGGTGTCCGCGCCGTGTGTGTTTAAGCACCGCAGAGGGCTGCTGCGGCCGTTTGGTAGACTGCATCCCCTCTCGCTCATGGCGCTCATCGATTGCCCCGATTGTGGACGAAGCGTCTCGGACAAGGCTCACGCCTGTCCGACGTGCGCCCGTCCGATCGCCGGCGCGGTGATCCTCGCCGTGAGCGGCGGCAGCGGCAGCGGCAGCGCGCGGTCTCGGGAGCTTGCTCGTCCCCGCTCGAGTCGCGCGCCCCATGTCGTGGCCGTGCCGCCTCCCGCGGAGTCGACCGCCTCGCCGCCCGCAGCTCCTGCCGGAGTGATCGCTCCGCAGCGATCTCCCGTCCCGTCCCACGTCGTCGTCTGCATCCGCTGCGGCGAAGAGGAGGTCCTCGCCTACCGCACGTCGTCGTCGAGAGGATACCTCTGCGTCGCGTGCGAGGAAGAGGCGCTCGTGACGAGCGCACGGCGCCGAGGGCTGCTCCAGTGGTGGCCTGTCGCGTTCATCGCGCTGCTCATGAGCTGTGCGGCGGCGGGAACGAGCTGGGCCGTCGCCCAGAACAAGCCACCGCACGATCCCGTCACGCCCGGGGAGCACTGAGCGTCGGAGCCGGCGCACGCAGCGCGGCGGCCGCGAGCAGGCAGAGCACCGGGGTCGCCACCATGTGGTAGCGGTCCTCGCCGAAGAAGATGGCGTGGGTCAGCACGGTCGTCGCGACCACCGAGACGGACATGAGCAGCGCCGGCGGCATCGGCGGCCGGCCCGGCAGCGGCAGCCAAGGCAGCACGCATGCGACGAGCACGATCGGCCAGAACGTCGGCGTGCTCGCGGCGAACGCCGCGTAAGAGGCGAGGGCCAGCGCAGCAAGGAGCGCAGTCTGGACCGCGCGGCCACGTCGCGCGCGCGGGTCTCCGCGCAGAGTGAGCGGCAGCGCGAGCGAGAGGAACGCCAGCACCGACGCCGCGACGAAGAATCGATGCACGCTGGTGAGGATCCCGCGCACGAGCGCGCGGCGATCGTCGGGCCATGCCGCGGGTCGTGCCTCGTGGAGGTACTCGACGGCGAACGATTCGTGGTCGAACGTGAACGCCAGCTTCGCCGGGATCAGCGCGAGCCAGCGGCCCGGCGCGTGCTCGATGTTCGCGATGCCGTAGTCGAGCCAGCAACGATCCTGCTGCACCTGCCCGGTCACCTCGCGACAGCCGTCATCGGAGCGCAGCGTCTCGAACCTTCCGGTCGCCCGCGGAAACGATCCGATGGCGAGGTTCCATCCCGCATTGGTGCTGACGAGCGCGCACCCATCCATCACCCGACAGTTCCGCGCCGTCCAAGGCAACACCGGCACGAGCGCCACGGCGCACGCGACGAGCAACCCAACCCCCCGTGCCCGCCATCCTGCTGCCGCTCCCGCTCGCGCTCTCGTAGGAATCACGAGCACGAGAAACGGCACACAAAGCAGCGCCTGCGGCCTCACCAACGCCCCGACCCCCAACACGAACGCCCCCGCCGCGATCCCGATCATCGCTCTCCGCGCGCCACCGTCACCGCTCCGCGCCACGCGAATCGCCACGTAGAACCCGGCGAGCACGAGCAACGCCGACAACGGCTCGGTCATGAGCAGCGCGCCGTACAGCACGAGCCCGGGATGGAACGCGACGAGCGCACCCGCCACCATCGCGCGTCGCGGCGACAGCGCCTCGCGCGCGAGCAGGTACGTGACCACCGCGAGGAGCGCGCCGACGAGCGCGTTCGCGAAATGGGCGACCGCGTGGCTCGCTCCAAACAACGTGTAGAATGCAGCGAGGTAGCCGCTGTATCCGACCGGGTAATGGCACCACGGATGCCACGTGGGCAGCCCGTCACGCATCACCTCGTCGGCGTAGCCGAAGCCGCTCGCGATGTGCCGCGCGCCGAAGTCGTAATAGTGGCCGTCCCACACCGGCTCACCGGCGAGCGCGCTCGCCACGTAGAGACGCAGCGCCATCGCTACCACGAACAAGCCGATCCCGAAGGCCAGCTCGACGTTCGTTCCTGCTCGACGTTGCTCCGGGGCGGGGAGCGCGTCGTCCGTCACGACACGTTCTTCTCTCGCATCCTTCGCAGGTAGGTGCGCTGGACCTGAGCGGGATCGAGGCGGAGATATTTCGCGAGCTCGGTCACGAAGCCTCGTACGTACACGATCGCGGGCAGGTCGGCGTAGACCTCTTCCTCCAGCGCGACGAGGTGCGAGCGGGAGATCTTGGTGCGCGAGCTGATCTCGATGAGCTCGATGCCCTGCGACTCGCGCACCTTGCGAAGGAGCGCGCCGGTGAACTCGGTGTCGGGCCCGATCTCGCGCGCGAGCTCGCCCTGCAGCATGAGCTGCTCGGCCGCGAGCGCGGGTCGCGGCACCGTGCTCGACTGCGCCGGCGCGTCTTCCTCGGCGAACATCGAGAGGTCGTAGGCACGACGACGAACCGGATCGAGGAGCGTGTCGTGCGCCTCGTCGATGCGCGCCTGCGCTCCCGACAGCTCGAGGTCGTCGAGCAGCGACGTCGTCGCGAGGCCGCCCGTCGCGTAGACCTCGCGCTGCCGCTTGAAGGCGCGCCGGATCTCCTCGTCGTTCGAGCTGCGACCGATCCCGAGCACCGTGTAGTGATCCGGCGTGTCGAGCGGGGCCGGCGGCGTCTGCTCGCGATAGTCCTGTTTCGCCGCGGTGAGCGCAGCGACGCGCCTCGCGATGCGCTCGATGTTGCGCGCGGCCTTCGACGTCGGGCTGTCGACGAGGAGCGGCTTCCGCCGGCGGACCGAGAGCCAGACCGTGTCGTCGTTCTCGACCCACCCGAGCTCGTCGAGCTGGATGCCGTAGTGACGGCGGCAGAGCGCGCTCATCGAGGTCGCGAGCTCCATGTCGGTGCGTACGCGCGTCTGGTTGACCGCGAGATAGAGATGCATGCGCTGCGCCTCGGCCCACGCGAGCTCGGCGAGGTTGCGATCGATCTTGGTGAGCGCGCGGATCAGCTCGAGCGGCGCGGGCAGCTTGCCGATCTCCTTGATGGCGCGATCGACGAGCGAGAGCCGGAAGCGATCCTTCACGAGCGCGCGGCGCAATCGCCGGCGATACGCGGCACGCACGAAGCGATACGTCGCCTCGATCGCGGGCGGCTCCGGCACCGTCACGCAGATGGCGAAGTCCGCAGCGAGCATCACGTCGAGCGCGAGGTGCGCATGGCCCGGCCCCACGTTCATCACGAGGTAATCGACGGGCAGCGCGCGCATCCGCGCGAGCCAGCGGCTCTTGCGCCCCGCGCGGAGCTGGAGCGGCGGCTCGATGGCATCGTGCGGGCCCGGCAAAATCGACAATCCGGGCACGCTGGTCGGGACGAGCGCCTTCAGCAGATCCTCCGGCGGACCGTCGAGCGGCGGCGGATGCGCGAGCGCCGTGAGCCCGAACTGCGTGTGCATGTTCGTGCCGGTCGGATCGCAATCGACCAGCGCCACGCTCTTGCCGAGCTGCGCGAAGTACACCGCGAGGTTCTGCGAGATGAGGCTCTTGCCGACGCCTCCCCGTCCGCCGCCCACCGCCAGAAGCTTTCTCGCTCCACGTACGCCTTCGAGGTGATCGAGCTCGATCGAAGGCGGGGGGAAGCTATCACTCACGGAACGCCGCCTCCTCCTCCGCCTCGACTCGAGCGCGGTCCGCCCGGCGTGCCGGCGCCAGGCGCGACGGACCCGAGGCGCGCGAGACGTGCGCGACGGAGCAGACCGAAGATGCGCGCGCCGAGCTCGGGCGCCCGGAACGGCTTGGGCAGGAAGTCGTCGGCGCCGCTCGCGAACGCGTCCACCACGTCGCGCGACGACGGGCGGTCGGAGAGGATCAGCACCGGCAACGGCGCCCGCAGCGGATCGCGACGAAGGCCGCGCACGAAGTCGAGCGGCTCGATGCCCTGCGCATGGAAGTCGAGGACGAGCGCATCGAAGCTGGCCTGCTCGAGTCGCGCGTTCGCCTCCTCGGCGGTGTCGGCCACGTCGACGGCGAGGCCGATCTCCGCGAGCATGTGCCGGATCTCCTCGCGCGTGCGCGGGTCGTCGTCGACGAGCAGCACGCGCGCTGCGAACGGGACGCGGCTCGATTCGAGGACGCTCGAGGGCGGCGCTTCGCTCTCCATCCACGCCATGCGCTCACCGGTGCTCGCCAGCGAATCGGGCGCGCTCTCGCTCGCGTGTCCGGCGGCGCTCGCGTTGGGAGCGACGGGACGCGCAGCGCGCATGTGCTCGGAGCGCGCTGCGACGAACGCGAGGAGGCGCTCCCAATCGCGACGCTCGAACGCGATGTGCGTGTCGCCGGCCGCGCAGACGCCGCGCGCAGCAGCCGCGGTGGCGCGACGTCGCGAGCCGATCTCGAAGATGGCGAGGATCCACTCGCCGTCGGAGACCGTCTCGCCGTCGGGCAGCGCAAGCGAGCCCCTCGCATCTCCGAGCGCGCCGGAGAAGCTGGCGATGCTTTCGAAACGAAAGACGACGCTGCGCAAGGTGGGATGATGTCTAGCCGCATGCGGGCCGGTGCGCAAAGCCCCCTACGCAGGCGGGGGGAAGCCGGGCCGGGTTGCCCTGACAGTTGCCTTGTCGTTCCTTGCTGGTTCCGACCCTCGCCTTCGCGCGTGGCTCGGTGGTAAGCTGCCGCCCGCTCGCATGGGGTTCAAAGCGTTAGCAATCGGAATCGTTGGGCTTTTGAGCGTTTCAGGGTCGACTTGTGGCAAGTCGACGGCCGAGGACGCGACGAAGGAAAAACCCGTTCCCGAGGTCACCCTCGAGGGCGTCGACACGAGCGCGCTCACGCCGCGCGAGAAGAAGGAGTGGGGACAGTACGTCTCCGAGTTCCTCTCGCCCTGCCAGAACGTGCCCGTCCCGATCGCCCAATGCGTGCAGGAAAAGCGCGCGTGCTCGAAGTGCATGCCCGCTGCGAAGTACGTGCTCCGCGGCGTGAAGGACGGCATGACGCGCGCGCAGATCGAGACGAGCTACAAGGGCCGCTTCGATCCCTCGGGCGTGAAGAACGTGCCCATCGACGGCTCGCCGGTGAAGGGGCCCGAGGGCGCGCCGATCACGATCGTCGAGTTCGCGGACTTCGAGTGTCCGCACTGCGGCGAGGTCGCGCCGATGCTCGACAAGCTCCAGGAGACGCACAAGAACGACATCCGGATGGTCTTCAAGTTCTATCCGCTGCCCGGCCATCCGCACGCCGACATCGCGGCGCGCGCGGCCATCGCGGCGATGAACCAGGGCAAGTTCTGGGAGATGCATCACACGCTCTTCACGAACCAGCGCCATCTCGAGCAGACCGATCTCGACAGCTACGCGAAGGACCTCGGCCTCGAGGTGTCCCGCTTCCACGCGGACATGCAGAACGCGGCCACCGCCGATCGCATCACGAAGGATCACAAGCTCGGCGAGGATCTCCAGATCCAGGGCACGCCCACCATCTTCATCAACGGCCGCCTGTACGACGGCCACCAGGACATGAACGACTGGATCGCCCTCGAGCTCGCCTCCACGACGACCACCGGCGCGAGCACGCCCGTCGCGTCGGGTGCGGGTAGCGCAGTGACCGGCGACGCGGGCAAGCCCGCCACGAGCGACGCAGGCACGAAGAAGTGAGCCGCGTGGTCAGTGACGGGTGTGGGTGCTTCCCGACGGGGCGGCACTACCCCGGCATCGCCCACCTGCTCAAGGTCACGATCCGCGGCCTCGCGCCCGGCTTCACGAACGACGTGCCCTGGCAGGAGATCGACGTCGCGCTGCTCGACGTGGAGACCACCGGTCGCGACGCTTCGGTCGACCGCGTCGTCGAGGTCGGCATCGTCGTCGGTCGCCGCGGCGATGTAGTTGCAAGATACAACTGGTTGATCAACCCCGGCATTCCTATCCCGGCCGAGGTCACCGCCATCCACCACATCACGAACGAGATGGTGGCGGACAAACCGCGGTTCGAAGCGGTCGCGTCCGAGATCGCCAACGCGCTGAAGGGCTGCGTGCCCGCGGCGTACAACGCGCTCTTCGATCGCGCGTTCATGATGAGCGAGTTCTCACGCGCGAAGAGCGCCGGCGTCGCCGAGTACACCGATGTCCCCGCGCTCACGCGCGAGGTCGAGTGGCTCGACCCCCTCGTCTGGGCGCGTGATCTCCAGGACAACGAGAAATCACGCTCCCTCGGCGACGTCGCGACGCGTCTCGGCATCAAGCTGGAGAACGCGCACCGCGCCGAGGACGACGCCGAGGCCGCGCTCCGCGTCCTCTACGTGCTCGGCCGCGACGCACGCATCCCCCGCGCGTACGGCGCGATGGTGCAGGAGCAACGTCGCCTCTCGCAGAAGCAAGCAGACGCGCGCCGCATGTGGCGTAGCTGAGCGAACGACGTCAGGGCGGGCACGGCCCCGTCGCCGTCTTGCACGCTTCGAAGGACTGACCGTCGGCCGCGCACGTCTTCGTGCCCTCGTCGCGGTTGCCACATCGACAGAAGACCTCGCCTCCCGGCGTGCAGTGCGGGGCCGCCGCCTCCGTTCCGCCGTCGCCGTCGCCGCCACCGCTTTCACCAGCGCCACCGTCGGTCACGACGGTAGATCCCCCGCCGCATGCGACGAGCAACAACAACGGCGCAAACCAGCGGTGATGCATCGCCGCCTGCTACCAGCGCCGGTACCCACCGGCAAGCATGCCTGCTCACGCCGCCGGTGCCGGCTCGGCGGGAGATCGCGTGAGCAGGCACAGCGCCTCGGACGCCGCGATGCCGATCGCCGCGCCGGCGAGGGTGTCCGTCGGCCAGTGGTCGCAGTCGGAGACGCGCGTGTACGCGACGAGCGCGATCTCTGCCGCCGCGACGGCGAGGCCGGCGATGCGGAGCGGCGGCGACTCTCGGAACACGCTCGCCAGCGTCCATGCGAGCGCGCTCGTCCCCGCGGTGTGACCGCTGGGGAACGACGAGAGCCCCTCGCGCTGGAACAAGTGCCACGGCGGCCGCGCACGGTTGAACGCGTGCTTCGCGCCGAGCGATGCGCCGAGCGCGAGGCTCGGCGCCGCGAGAAGCGCCGCGGCGGCGCGCGGTTTCCTGGCTGCCACGAGCGCGAGGACGACGCTCTGCGCGAGCACGGCAGCGGGCTTCTCCACGACGGCGACTGCACGGCGCAGCCCACGTGGTGCCGTGCCACGGAGAGAGGCGAGAACGCTCCAGTCGATGGCGCGCGTCCTCCGCCGCCGCACCTCGGCGAGCAGGATGGTCGCGGTCGTGGCGCACAGAATCGCGGTGATGGCCTTTCCACGCATGGTGATCGCGAAACGCGATGCACGCCGCGGGCCGAGCGGCACGCGGCACGACCCGTGCTCCGACCGTTGACGTGAAGCTGAAGGACAAGGTCCAGCACGCCCTCGACGAAGCACGCATGCTCATCCTCGGCATCCAGGTGCTGCTCGGCTTCGACCTCCAGGCGTTCTTCATGAGCCGCTGGGATGTGCTGCCCGGCTCGGCGCACGTCGTGAAGCTCGTCAGCCTCTCGCTGCTCCTCGTCGCGTTGGTCCTCGTGCTCGCGCCGTGCGCGCGGCATCGCATCGTCGACGACGGGAACGACACGCCGCGCCTCCATGGCTTCACGCGCGCCGTGACGACGATCGCGCTCCTGCCGTTCGCGGTGGCGATGGGCCTCGACTTCTACGTCGTCGGGTTGTCCGTGAGCGGCGTTGCCCTCGGCGTGGCGCTCGCGGCAACGACCGTGCTGGTAACGGTCGCGGCTTGGTTCGCCTTGCCGTGGGCGCTTCGAAAACACCGCGGGAGCCGGGACACGGAGGCCTCGAAGCATTCGGAGGACGCGATGGAGAAGACCGACCTCAACGACAAGATCCGCCACGTGCTCACCGAGGCGCGCGTGGTCCTCCCCGGAACCCAGGCGCTCCTCGGCTTCCAGTTCGCCGGCGTCCTCCAGTCCGGCTTCGACGCGCTGCCCACGTCATCGAAGTTGGTCCACGTCGCGGTGCTGGTCCTCCTCGGTGCGTCCGTCGTCTTCCTGATGCTGCCTGCCGCGTATCACCGCATCGCCGAGGACGGAGAGATCAGCGAGCGCCTCCATCGGTTCTCGAGCCCGTGCATTCTCCTCGCGATGGCCACCCTCGGCTTCGCGGTGGCGGGGGACACGTTCATCGTCGTCCGTAAGGCAACGGGGTCGTTCGCGGCCGCCCTCGGGATCTCCGGGGTGTGGCTCTCGCTCGCCATGACCACCTGGTTCGTCATGATGTTCGTGCTGCGAAAACGGTATCGGGCAGAGAGCTCGGCCGCCTCGGCGGGCCCGGGCCGGCAGCCGCAGCACGCTGCCGCCTGACGAAACGTTGGTGACGCGCCGCGCTAGCCTGGCCTATCATCCCCGGTCGCCGAGGAGGCCTGCGCCGTGACCGACAAGGTAGAAATCAAGCTCAAGGACACTTCGTTCGAGGCCCCGATCGTGGTGGGCACGGAGAACGAGCGCGCGATCGACATCGCGAACCTGCGCGCCAAGACCGGGCTCGTCACCATCGATCCGGCGTTCATGAACACCGCCTCGACGAAGAGCGCGATCACCTTCCTCGACGGCGAGAAGGGCATCCTCCGCTACCGCGGCTACCCGATCGAGCAGATCGCGGAGAAGTCTCGCTTCGTCGAGACCTCCTATCTCCTCATCTACGGCGAGCTGCCGACGAAGGCGGAGCTGGATCGCTTCTCCACGAACCTCACGCGTCATTCCCTCATCCACGAGGACATGAAGCACTTCTTCGACGGCTTCCCGTCGACGGCCCACCCGATGGCCGTTCTCTCGTCGATGGTCTGTTCGCTCTCCACGTATTACCCGGAAGAGCATGACATCAACGACAAGGAGAAGATGGACATCACCATCGCGCGCCTCATCTCGAAGGTGCGGACGATCGCGGCCTACGCGTACAAGCGCTCGATCGGCCAGCCGTTCATCTACCCGCGAAACGACCTGAAATACGCGGCGAACTTCCTCCACATGATGTTCGCGGTTCCGTCGGAGCCGTACGAGGTCGATCCCGAGGTCGAGAACGCGATGAACCTCCTGTTCATCCTGCACGCCGACCACGAGCAGAACTGCTC
>JAXDMI010000175.1:0-5751 GCA_034666145.1 Myxococcales bacterium
GATGGCTCTTCTGGGCGCCGTCGCTCATCGCCGCTGCGTTCGCGATCTGCGTCTTCCTCTTCACGAAGGACACGCCCGCCGAAGCGGGCTTCCCCCAGGTCGAGACCGACGACGCACGCCACGCCGAGCTCGAGGAGGATCGCGCGGCTGGTCGCGCCGATCGCGAGGACGTGCGCGCGCCGCTCCGCGAAGTGTTGAAGACGGTGCTGAGCAATCGCGCCATCTGGCTCGTCGCATGCGCGTATGCGTGCACGGGCGCGGTGCGCCAGGGCATCGATCAGTGGTTCCCGCGCTTCATGCAGGACGTTCACCACGCGGACCTGCACTCGTCGCAGCTCCAGTTCCTCGGCTTCTTGATCCCGTTCGTGGCGTCGGCGGGCTCGCTGGTGTCGGGCTACCTCTCGGACATGGTCTTCGGAGGCAAGCGCGCGCCGGTGGCGGCGGGTCTCTACTTCGTCGAGACGGTCGTCATCCTGCTCGCCGCGCAGTTCCACACCGCGAACGCAGCGGTGGTCTTCCTGGTGCTGATCTCGTTCACGGCGAACGCGACGCACTCGCTCCTCGGCACGGCAGCGGCGATGGACATCGGCGGCCGGCGCACGACGGGCTTCGCGTTCGGCATCATCGACGCGTTCCAGTACTTCGGCGGCAGCCTGGCGGGCTATTTGCTGGGTCGTCTCCTCGATCGGAGCTGGGACTACTATTTCTACTTCATGGCGCCGTTCGGGATCCTCGGCGGCACCTTGATGATCGTGTGGCTGAGGCGTCATCCGTCGCCCGCGAAGACCCCCGCGACGACCTGACGCCTCCAGCCCTCACCTGCGGGATAGGACCTGATCCACCCGGGTGACGCGCGTCGACGGCGGTCGACGATGTCGACTCGAGTCCACACCTCCTCGTGACCGGGTCGAGACCGAAGTCGACGCGAGTCCACACTCGGCCTGACGGTGCGACGAAGGCGCTGATCGGCATGCAGCGTGCCTACGTGGCGCGCGAATGATCTCTTTCGACGTATCGGTTCGCGCGCTGCTCGGCGCGCTCGTTCTCGGGGCGCTGGCTGTCGCGTGCGGAAGCAGCAGCGACGGCGGCACCACCACCGACAGCGCGAAGACGTGCTCTCCGGACACGACGCCCGCGTCGGAGCTCGCGAGCCCCGCCGTCTCGTTCGAGACCGACGTCGCGCCCATCCTCGCGAAGTCGTGCGCGTTCAGCTCGTGTCACGGGTCGCACGGGACCGGCAATCACGGCGTCTTCCTCGCAGCCACGGGCACCGACGGAATGAGCGCGGTGAAGACGTCTCTTGCCGGCGCATCGCACGCGCTTCCCTCGATGAAGTACGTCGTGCCCGGCGACGTCGAAAACAGCTTCGTTCTGCGCAAGCTCGATGGAAGCCTCTGCGGGCTCGACGCGCAATGCGTCGGCGGCTCGTGCGGCACGTCGATGCCCGAGGGAAACGACCTGCTCCCGCAAGCGTCGCGCGATCTCGTTCGCAAGTGGATCGCCCAAGGCGCCAAGTGAGCGCCACGTGAGCGCCAACCAAGACTCGATACGCATGCATAGTGCACACAATCACGGGACCGGAGATCGAACGAACATGACGACCCACACGCGAAGCAAGAGCGGATTTGCCATCGCAGCAGGCTTCCTCGCCTGCCTCGCTTGCAGCAGCACGAAGAGCGACGGCGGCACGACCCCGGCTCCCGGCGTGACGGCGCCCACGACACAGGCCGCCGGGCTCGAGTTCGAGACGGGTCCCTTCCAGATCCAGCCCGGCGACAACTTCGAGTGCTTCTACACGGCCACTACCACCGACCACGTGCTGAACGTGCAAGGCGCGAAGGGCGTGCATGGCGTGGGCGGCCACCACCTCATCGTCTACTACACCGACCAGAAGGTCCCCGTCGGCCACCACAAGTGCTCGGACGTCGAGATGCTCGGTCTGCACCAGGTCGCGGCGGATGCCGGTAACAACGAGGGCGTCATTCAGCTACCGCCGGGCTACGCCACGAAGATCCCCGCCGGCAAGCAGCTCGTGATCCAGTCGCACTACGTCAGCACCGCCAGCGGACCGTCGACCGTCAACGACTCCATCACGCTGACGACCCTCGAGGACAAGGACGTCACGCAGTTCGCCAACAGCTTCGTGATGGTCGACGGCAACTTCAAGGTCCCGCCGCGTTCCGCCGCGACGAGCGCGACGCTTTGCTCCACGCCGAAGGATCTCGATCTGATCATCGTGCTCGGCCACATGCACGAGTGGGGCTCGCACTACAAACTGGAGCGCATGGACGACGCCGGGCAGCCGCTCGAGACCCTCTACGAAACCGATTGGGAGACGCTTTACGTCGCGCACCCGCCGGTCACCAACTACGACGCGGCGAAGCCGCTGCACCTCCCGAAGGGCACGAAGCTCCGCCAGACGTGCTCCTGGAAGAACACCGAGGATCAGGAGAAGGCGTTCCCGAGCGAGATGTGCGTGATGTTCTCGTACTACGTGCCCGACGACGGCTTCCTCCAGTGCGATACGAAGGCGGTGACCCCGTGAAGAATGTGACCATCGTGATGACCATGCTCGCGACGTCGGCGGCGCTCGCCGTCGCTACCGGCGCATGCGGCGGCTCGGGCTCGACCGACGTGCCGAAGGGTGACACGTCGCCCTCGACGCCCTCGGGCAACACGTCCGGGGCGCCCTCGACCTCCGGCGCGATGACGAGCGGCGGAACCAGCGGCACCAACACCAGCGGCGGCACGAGCGGCGCGACGAGCGGAGGCACGAGCGGCACCACGAGCGGCGGCACCGCCGACGCGTCGACCGATGCGCCGGGCGCCAACTGCGTGCCGATGGGCTACGCGGGCAACGACAAGAAGGTCGGCGCGTACTGTGACAAGGACGTGAGCTGCCCCTTCCAGGTCTCTCCGTTCCTCGTCTGCACGTACGGCCACGACCCCACGAACACGCACTTGTTCTGCACGTCGCCGTGCTCGGCGGACTCGGAATGCGGGACCGGCGCCTATTGCATGCACGACACCGCCGGATCGGGCTGTGTCCCGACGCAGTGCGGCGGAATGCCTGGAATGTGAGGTTTCGGCCGCGAAGAGCGCGCTGAGCGCCTGCGAGGACCCGCTTTGGCGGGGGCAGATCACCACAACCCCGACCGATCGGCCTGAAAATAGGCCGATCGCTGCTTGTCGTCATCTCCGCATTTGGTAAGGACCACGCGATGAACGCGCGTGGTCCGGACAGCGGCACCTCCGCACTGCACGCAGGCGCCGCACTCGCCGCGTTCGCGGGGTCGTCCGAGCAGCGCTACGAGATCGTTCGGAAGATCGCGTCCGGCGGCATGGCCACCGTGTACCTCGGTCGCGGGGTCGGTGCGCTCGGCTTCGAGCGGCCCGTGGCCATCAAGGCGTGTCATCCGCATCTGCTCGAAGCGGGTGATCGGACGCACGTGGTCCTCGAGGAAGCGCGTGTCGCCGCGCTGATCCGTCACCCCAACGTGGTCGCGACGCTCGACGTCACGCTCTGCGACGGCTCGGTGATGATCGTCATGGAGTACGTCGAAGGGCTCACGGTCGCCGGCCTCGTGAAGGCGGCGGCGCGTGACGAGCGTCCGGTGCCTGCTTCGATCGCGCTGCGCATCGCCGAGGACGCGCTCGCCGGGCTCCATGCCGCGCACGAGCTGCGCGGCGAAGACGGGCGTCTCCTCGGCATCGTGCATCGTGACGTGTCACCGCAGAACGTGATCGTCGGCATCGACGGCTTCGCGAAGCTCGCCGACTTCGGCGTCTTCAAGGGCGACACGCGCAGCGCACGCGTGACCGCGACGGGCGAGGTGAAGGGCAAGCTCGGTTACGTCGCGCCGGAGGTGTACCGAGGCGAGCCAGCGACGCGTCGCTCCGACGTCTACGCGCTGGGCGTCATGCTCTGGGAGCTGTGCGCGGGGCGTCGTCTCTTCGACGAGGCCGCCGATGCCGCGACGATGCAGCGCGTGCTCGCGGGCGCGGTGCCTGCGCTGTCGTCTTTGCGCTCGGACGTTCCGTACGAGCTCGACGGAGTCCTGGCACGCGCGCTCGCGCTCGATCCCGCGGAGCGCTTCGCGACGGCGGAAGACTTCTCGCGTGCGCTGGAGGCGCTCCCAGTGACGGCGGCGTCGACGCGCGTAGTCGCACAGCACGTCCGCGAGGCGATGCCCGCGAACGCGAATGCGAATGCGAACGCGCATGCGGACGCGCATGAAGTGCGGGTGGCCGAGGGCGATCCGCGGTCGGGGTCCGGGTCGGTCGCGTCGTCGTTGGCGCCGACCTCCGGGCCTGACGAGGACGAACGCACGCCGCACGAGCTCGTCACGCCAGTGCGTGCTCCGCGCCCCCGCTCGCGCGTCCGCACGGTGATGCTGGCCGCCGCATGCCTCGGCCTGGCAGCGCTGGCGGGCAGCCTCGCAACACTCCGCACGACCGCGCCCTCCCCGGCGTCCGCGTCCGCTCTCGCGTCCGCTCCCGCCCGCGCCTCCGCGTCTGCTCTCGCGTCCGCGCCCGCCCTCGCGCCCGCTCCCGCCTCCGCCGATGATTCGGACCCGAATCGTCCCCAAGCCCGCAGAATCCCGAATCCGGCCGACGATTCGGGTCCGAATCATCCGCAAGCCCGCAAGATCTCGAGCCCCGCCGACGATTCGGGTCCGAATCGTCCGCAGGCCCGCAAGATCTCGAGCCCCGCCGACGATTCGGGTCCGAATCGTCCGCAACCCCGCAAGATCTCGAGCCCCGCCGACGATTCGGGTCCGAATCGTCGGACGCCTGCGGCCAGCGCCTCGCCCCGCGCCCCCTCGACACGTCCGACGCGCCCGAGCGCTCCGCCCGCGATACCGCACCCGGCCGCGACCGTGTTCGATCCGGCGGAGCTCTGACCATGAGGCAGCCCCCGCGCGCTCGCCGCGCTCGCCGCGCTCGCCGCGCTCGCCACAACACGCTCGCCGCCCTCTTGGTCGCGGCGTCGGCCGCTGTCGCGATCACCGTCGCGGCGCCGCGCGCCGCGAACGCCGACGACATCACCGCGTCGGCGCCCGGATCTGCTCCGAACGCCGCGCAGGAGCACTACACCGCAGGCCGCGAGAACTATCGCTTGGGCCTCTTCGGTCGCGCGCTCGAAGAGTTCGAGCGTTCGATCGCGCTCGCGCCGTCACCGAACACGCGTCTCTACATCGCTCGCTCGCTGCGTGAGCTCGGTCGCTGGGCCGAGGCCAACGAGCAGTACGCGGCGACGGTGCGCGAGGCCGAGCAGCGCGGCGGTCGCTATCTCGCGACGCGTGACGCCGCCAACGTCGAGCTCGCCGACGTGAAGGTCCGACTCGAGCGCGCGAACGCGAACGATGCGTCGGCCAAGGACGCAGCGACTACGCCCGTGGCGCCGCCGGCATCGACGACGCCGCCCTCGTCGGGAGCGTCACCCGCTCCCGCTTCAGCTCCAGCCGCATCGGACAGCGCTTCGAGCCACCGAGCGCCGACGACGCTCACGTGGGTGTCGGGCGCCGTCGCCGTCGCCGGCGCTGCGTCGTTCGGCGTGCTCTACGGGCTCGCGGGAAGCCGCTTCGGTTATCTCCAGGACAACTGCGCGCGCGTTCGCACGTCGAGCTGCGACGACGCACGCACCACCGGCAAGACCGAAGAGGTCGTGGCGTACGCGGCGCTCGGCGTCGCGGTGGTCGCGGGCGCGATCACCGTGTACTCACTGCTTCGATCGCCGTCGAGCACCGC
>JAXDMI010000176.1:0-4526 GCA_034666145.1 Myxococcales bacterium
CACCGAGCATCACGTTCAGTACTTCATCGACCCGAGCACCAAGTCGTTCACGCGCTGGTCGCTGGCGCGCGTCGACCGCAGCGTGGCCATCAGCCAGTACGTCGCCGATTGGGTCACGCGCGCGGTACCGGGCATCGCGTCACGCCTGCGCGTCGTGCTCAACGGCGTCGATGCCGAGTACTTCTCGCCACGCGCCGCGACCGCGACCGAGCGGCCGTTCACGTTCGCCGTCGTATGCAGGCTCGAGCCATGGAAGGGCGTCGACCTCGTCGTCGAAGCCGCGAGCCGTGCGAAGGGCTTCGCGGTCGACATCGTCGGCGACGGCAGCGAGCGCGCGCGTCTCGAGAAGCTCGCGCGGGACAACGGCGTCGCCGATCGCGTGCGTTTCCTCGGTTATCTGGCCGATCCGCGGGCCGCCGTCGCCGATGCCGATGCCGTCGTCAACGCGTCGCGCGACGAGCCGCTCGGCCTCTCGGTGCTGGAGGCGCTCGCCATGGAACGACCGGTGGTCGGCTTCGCGGGCGGTGGTCTCCCCGAGATCGTCCAGGACGGCGCGACCGGGTGGCTCGTTCGCGAACGCAGCGCGGCCGCGCTCGCGACGGCGCTCTCCGAAGCCTCGAGCGATCGCCCGCGTGCGCGCCGCTTCGGCGTCGCGGGACGACGGTTCGTCGAGGAGCGCTGCCGCATCGAGACGATGTGCGGAGGCTACCGCGCGGTCTACGAAGAGCTCGTGGCGGCAGGGCCCGGCCCGCGCGCGACGGCGTCGTTGCGGGGCTCATGAAAGAGCGACTGTATGCGCGGCTCCGGCAGATTCGGTCCTCGCCGCTCGCGTGGATCCTGATCGCGGCGTTCGTCCTCCACATCGTCGGGATCGGCTGGGGAATGCCCGCGTCGGACGCGTGGGAGGACGACGGGATCGCGCCGCGCGATTTCCTGGTCGCGCTCTACGAGACGTACATGCCGGGCCACTACTTCACGTATCCGCCCGTGCACCTGCTCGGCCTCTCGCTGCTCACGTCGCCGGTCTGGGGTGTCGCGCTGGCCCGTGCTCCGTCGTTCGCGCCCAGCGACGTCATCCACACGATGATCCAGGTGCCGACGATGACCATCCTCACGCTGGTCGCGCGCTTCGTCAGCGAGCTGATGGCGATCGGGATCATCTACTTCCTCGCGAAGCTCGCCGAAGAGGTGTGGGGCAAGCGCGCATCGCTGCTGGTCGCGCTGGTCATCGCCGTGAACGCGCCGCTCACGTACTACGCGCACACGAGCAACCTCGACGTTCCGTATCTGTTCTGGGCGTGCTTCGCGCTGCTCGAGACGGTGCGGGCCATGGTGCGTTGCGAGCCTCGTCGCTTCCGCCGCGTGATGCTGCTGGGAGCGCTCGCGGTCGGGACCAAGGATCAGGCGTACGCGATCTTCCTCCTCGGATTCCCCGCGGCCATGGCGGCGTGGCTCCTGCTCGATCGCGAGGCGCGCGCGCGACGCGGAGACCTCCTGCGCCAGCTCGCGATCGGCATCGCGATCGCGGGCGCCCTCTTCCTCCTGGTGAGCGGCGCGATCACGAATCCCTCGGGATTCAAGGCACGGATTCACTTCTTGCTCGGACCCGCGAGCCAGAACCACGCGTACTACGCGTCGTCGTGGGCGGGGAGGATCCAGATCCTCAAGATGCTCGCGCTCGGCTTCGATCGCTTCTATCCGTGGCCGTTCGCAGCGGCGATCGTCGCCGGTCTCGGCGCGCACGTGTCGACGACGCGCGGCCCGCGTGGCTCCGCCGCGAAGCTCGCCGCGGGCCTCGTGCCGCTCTTCGGCGCGCTCTCGTTCATCGTGTGCTTCAACATGACGGCGCGGCGCACCGAGCATCGATTCGCGATGCCCGAGATCCTGCTGCTCGCGGTCTATGCCGGCGTCGCGTTCGACTGGCTGCTCGAGCGCTGGCAGACGAAGACGCTACGCCGCGTTGCGCTCGCTCTCATCGGCGCACCTCTCGCGTGGGCGCTGTTCGTCTGCGTCGGCGTCGACGTCATGCTGGTGTTCGACCCTCGCTACGACGCCGAGGCCTGGCTCGCCGCGAACACGCGCCCGGGCGACCTCATCGAGATCTACGGCGCCAATGCCTATCTCCCGCGCCTTCCCAGCCAGGCGCGCGTCGAGCGCGTCGACATCACGCCGCTCTCGACGCGCAATCCGCTGCCCAACGTGACCGAGGTACAGACCGCATTCGCCGACATCGAGGCGCGCAAACCGCGCTTCGTGATCGTCTCGCCCGCGTGGAGCTGGCGCTATTTCATGACCGAGGCGCCGTCCGGCCAGGTGATCGCGCCCCAGCAGGCCGAGCGCCAGAACGACCAGGTCACACGCACCTATTTCCACGGCCTCGCCGAGGGCAAGATCGGCTACCGGCTCGCGCACCTCTCGGTCTTCTCGAGCAGCGTGTGGCCGCGCTACGCGATCCATAGTAGCACCGCGGAAGACATCTGGATTTTTGAACGGGTCAGCGGAGAAGGCAGCAGTCCACGATGAGCCAGGTGCGCAGCAACGTTCGCGAGGAGGTCCCCGATGCACGGAGTCGGGAACAGGCCGCGCCGCGTCCGGTGCGCGCGCTCTTCCTGAACGACACCTCGCGCAACGGTGGCCCGGGCCGCACGCTCTTCTACATCCTGAAGTTCCTCGACCCCACGCTGATCCGCCGCACGGTCATCGTGCCGAGGAAGGGCGTCGTCAGCGATCTGCTGACCGGCGGAAAGGTCGTCGACGAGCTGCACTTCTTGCCCAACCTCGTCGAGAACGTCGTCGAGCCGTGGAGCCGCGCCATGGACCGCAAGGACTTCGCGGCGCCGTTCCCGCTGCGCGCGCTGCGGGCCGTCGGCAACGTGGCGCGCGGCACGTCGGCGGTGTTCGAGCTCATCTCGCTCGTGCGGAGCTCCGGCGCGGAGGTGGTGTTCTGCAATGGCACCACCGCCAACTTCGCCGGCGGCGCCATCGCGCGCATGACCGACGTGCCCGTCGTCTGGCACGCGTTCTATCCCGAGGTCGCCCGACCCATCGAGGCGCTGCATGCGCGGCTCGCGGCGTCGGAGAACGTGCGCGCGATCCTCTGCGTGTCGAAGCCGATCGCGAAGCAGTTCGAGCACGTGAGCCACAAGGTCCGCGTCGTCCACGACGCCATCGACACCGACGAGTTCGCGCCCGACGCCGCCGGCCATCTCCTACGCAAGGAGCTCGGGCTCGACGAAGAGACCGTCGTGTTCGGAAGCCACGGCCGGATCCTTCCGCGAAAAGGCTTCCTCGAGATGGTGCGCGCCGCGCGGCTCGCCGTCGATCGGTTGCCGGCCGACGTCCGTGCCAAGACGCGCTTCGTCGTCCTCGGCGACACGCCGAGCGACATGCGTCCGGATCACCTCGAAGAGTGCCGCGCCGAGGTGAAGAAGCTCCGCCTCGAGGAAACGTTCTCGTTCATCGGCTATCGCCCGGACGTGAAGGCCTTCGTGAACGACTTCTCCGTCGAGGTCGTGCCGAGCGTCTACGAGGATCCCCTTCCGCGCGCGGTCATCGAGGCGATGTCGTTCGCCAAGCCGGTCATCGCGTTCGACGTCGGCGGCATTCCCGAGATGATCGAGGACGGCAAGAACGGCCTCCTCGTCCGCGGCAACCCGCCCGACGTGGAGGGCCTCGCGGCGGCGTTCGTTCGCTATGCCTGCGCGCCCGAGCTGCGACGTGCCCACGGTCAGGCCGCGCGCGAGCGTGCCGTCGAGCACTTCGACTCGCGCGCGCACGCAAAGCGTCTGCAAGACGAGCTGCTCCGCGTGGTTCCTCGAAACGTCGTCTAGATCGGTACGCGCTCCGCAGCGCTCTTGGTCTCGTGCAGCTTCGTCTCGAAGCGGATCCAGAAGATCACCGCGATCGCGAGGTGCATGCACGACGTCGCGAGCGCGATGCCCTCGAGGCCGATGAGGCGCAGGAACACCACGTTGAGCACCGCGTTCAGGCCGGCGTTGATCACGCCCATGCCGAGCATGATCGACGTGTTCTTCATCGCGACGTGCGCACGCGCGAGCACCAGCAGCGCGCCGAATGGAGCGAGGCCGAGCAGGTGATACGGGAAGATCCGCGCCATCCGCTCCACGCCGTCGGCATCCATGTCGCCGCGCAGGAACACGAATCGCAGCAGCGGCGTGCGCACGAGATAGAGGAGCGCGCTCACCACGACGAGGATCCCGCACACGTAGAAGAGCGCGCGAACCACGGTGTGCCGCATCTTCACGTAATCGCGGGCCGCGAAATCCTCCGACAAGTGCGAGAGGAGCACGGACAGGAGGCTCGCCTGCACGAGTGACGTCGGCAGCGACGAAACGTCGCCCGAGTATCGGAGCAGCGTCCCGCCGCCGACCACGCCCGCGAGGCCGGCCATGAGCTGATCGAGCACCGGGTTGATCCGCGTGACCGCGCCGCCCGCCACGTCATAGGCGACGAGGCGAGCGAACTTCTTCACCGCGTCGGGGCGCTCGAGCGTGAGGTGCATGCGG
>JAXDMI010000177.1:0-3808 GCA_034666145.1 Myxococcales bacterium
GAGCTCGCCGCGCTCTCGAAGGTGGTCGCGACGGTGCGGCTCAAGGTGATCTCGGCTGCCGACAAGCAGCCGATCGAGAACGTCGTGGTCACCGTCGACGGCAACGCGCTCACGCCTGCAGCGCTGCGGCGTCCCGTGCGTCTCGAGCCGGGCATCCATGTCTTCACGGCGCATGCGGACGGCCTCGCGGATCCGCCGCAGAAGAAGCTCTCGATCCTCGCAGGCTCGCCGGTCGACGCCACGTTCGAGCTCGGCGTGCCGCAAGGCTTGCTCACGGTGAGGGCGAGCGTGCCCGACGCGGTCGTGCAGATCGACGGCGCCGAGGTGGGCCGTGGCACGTGGTCGGGCAAGCTGTCCGCCGGCACGCATCGCGTGACGGTCAGCGCGCCCGACTTCCAGACGACGACCGCCGACGTGATCGTGTCCTCCGGCGCGAGCATCGAGTACCCGATGACGCTGCTGCGGACCGGCGATCTCCCGCCCGTCTACAACGCGCCGGCGCGCAGGGCTCCGCCGGAGCTGAAGCGACGCTACGTCGTCCCGATGCTGGCCTACGAAGCGCAAAGCCTCACGCTGAGCGATGCCCTCGGGGAGCGCCCACAGGGCACGAAGCGTTCGTTCGCGGGGGCCGCGATCGGCGTGCGCGCCGGCTATCGAGTGTCGCGCGGCTTCGGCCTCGAGCTCCTCAGCAGCGTCGGTCAGACCGGGTCGACGTATGCCATCAGCTCCGCAGCCGCGCAGAGCAGCACGACGGTCACGCACTTCGAGCTCGTGCCGGCGCTCCGCTTCGTCACGAACGGCGCAGTGCGCTTCACGGTGGGCACCGGCGTGGGCCTCCACGACACGATCGTGAGCGCGGACATCCACACGGCGACGGGGCTCAACGGCGCGCAGAGCACGCACAAGAGCTACGGCCTCAGCGCGACGTGGCTCGTCGATCTCGGCATGCAGATCGACATCGGTCCGACGTTCCTGGAGATCGTCGGCGTCTTCGATACCTACGGCGTAGGAACGGCGCGCGACGACAGGACGAACGCGCGCTTTTTTCTGGCGTCGCCGAGCACGCGCGGCGGTCTGCGTGTCGGGCTCGGCTTGCAGTTCTGAGTCGGCGCGAAAGGCCTCAGGCGTGAGTCGGAGCGCCGCAGCATTCTTGGCCGTCCCATCGGATGGCGTGAAGCTTGCGTGACCATCCGCGAACCACGGAGACCATCATGGAAGCCGACGAGCTGTTCAATCACGCGCTGACGAGCCTTCCCGAAGCGGTGGGCGATCTGCTGCGCGAAGGCCGCGACACGCGGGATTTCATCTTCGCGAGCTTCGACGGCGCGAGTGAGCTCGGCATGGCGCTGATCGCATCGGATCTGGCAGGCGACCTCGGCATCGAGGGCGACGCCGCGAAGTCCGAGGTGGCGCAGATGATCAGCGCGGCGAACCATCGCGGCGAAGAGCTGGTGGTCTCGCTGATGGTGACGAAGGACATCCTCACGCGCATCCTGACGGCTTCGAACGTCGACGCCGCGACGCGTGTAGCCGTCGCGCTTTGGCTCGAACGCCAAGTCACGGTGGGGCACTTCCGCGTCGTAGCGATCGCGGGCGACCAGGTCCGCGCGGCAACGGTCGACGGCGTGTCGGAGCTCGACGATGAGCCGGTGTCCTCGTCGCTGCTGAACTGAGCGGCGGAAGGATCGAGGACGGCGGCTGTCTCATGGCGCTCAAGGACGGCGGCTGTCTCATGGCGCGCGGTTCGAGATTCCATTCGCTCTCCGAGGATGCGCGAAGGCTGCTCGCTCGACGGCTCGAAGAAGCGCGCGATGCGCTCGGCCGGATCGCCTGCTCGGCCCTGCGCCGTGTCCGCGATAAGAAAGAGCTATTTACAGCCGGAGACCGGGACGGTACGTAGAGGCGTTCGTCTGGTCCCCGTCGTCTAGAGGCCCAGGACCGCGGCTTTTCACGCCGCTAACACGGGTTCGAATCCCGTCGGGGACGCCCCCGGAACCGCTTGTTGGTCCTGCAAGCGGTTCGCGCTCCCATGGCGCGCGCTGCGCGACGTCGAACCGCGGCTTCGACACGCCGCCCGACTACGGCGGTCCCGGGGATCGCCTCCGAGGATGAGCAGGCCGCGCACCTCGGACCGCCATGGCGGATCGGTACGCGCGTCGGCTGGTTGCGGGGGAGCGCCGCACGGCCACTGCCGGAGGCGCGCTCGTCCGCTCCGCTCCGGGCCGACGCGGGATCGCCGAGCACGCCGAGTACGCCTGAGCGTACGCGCGACTGGAGGTTGCGCGTCGCGAACCGCGCCTCGCGGCGCACGGCGACGCCCACCGCCCCGGACGACCGCGTGCTTGACGTTTCCGGCCAAAATGTTAGAACCGCCCTATTCGGTCATGAGGAAATATCGAGCTCCCGTTCAGCTGACCTTCGAGGACCGACGCCGGCTCACGCGCGCGGGCAAGAAGAGAGCGCGGCCGGGGCCCAAGCCGAGCGTGTGTCCGAACGTGCGGCATCGCGCGCGGCCCGTGCACAAGTATTGGAATCCGCTGCACGTCACGATGCGCGCGGTGCGGGGCCTGCCAAGCTTTCGCGCGCAGACGCTGTTCGCGGCGTTCGAGCGCGCCGTCCGTACGACGCGCCGCGAGGATTTTCGCATCGTGGAGTTCTCGGTGCAGGACGATCACGTGCATCTCATCGTCGAAGCGAGCGACAGCACTGCGCTCGCGGGGGGCATGAAGAGCTTCTCCGTGCGCGCGAATCGCCTCTTCAATGCCGCGGCGCTTCGGGGGCGCGGCCGCGTCTGGGGCGATCGTTACCACCGTCGCGATCTCACGAGCGCGCGTCAGGTGCGCAATGCGCTGGTCTACTGTCTTGCGAACTACAAGAAGCACCAGGGCGTGACGAGCGGACTGCCGCGCATCGACCCGTGCTCGTCCGCACGCTGGTTCGCGGGCTGGACCGCGATTCGCGCGCACGACGACGGCCCACGGCCCACCGAGGAAGCGCGCACCGTCCTGCTTCGCAGGGCGTGGCACAAACACGGATTCATCCACCCCGGCGAACGGCCTGTCGTGCCGAGCTGATCGGGCAAGGGCCGGCCGCGACGACGCCCGCTCTTCGTCCGGGCGTGCGCATCGTCCGTGCGCAGGCGCCTGAAGCCTCTGTCGAGACGCCTCGCCGTCTGCGACGGGGAGTGCAGTGATACGCTCGTACGAATCATTGGTATCCCGACGGGATACGAAGTCGACCACGCTTCACTCGACGCACGGACCTCGCGTCGTGGACTCGATCCCCGCCCAGCACGTGAGGAACGCCGGCAGGTGGAGTACGCTGGCAAATGAGCCCGGCATCGCCGTCGTAACGAGCCCTGCACTCCCAGCTCGGACATCTCGTCCCGGAGCTTAATAGGCGACCCGTCGTGCGAATTCTCTCCGCGTCCCCTCCCGTCCGAACGTCGATTCCGCGCGTGTTGCGGGCGGTCGCGTTCGTTGCAGTCTGGGTCCTCGCGGGCGTGGTCTTGCGCGTCGGGCACTTTTCCTGGGCAAGCCCAGATACCTATATCGTGATCGGACTTCCGCTCACGATGGCGTACCAGCGGCTTCTTCGGCGCCGTCCCCTCTATGAATTGTGGGTACGGAACCATCGATCCACGGGGCGAGGCTGGCTCTTGCCGGTGCTTCTAGGGGTAACCGCATCCCTCATGCACGTCATCAACCTACGGAGCTCTCTTGGTGAGCACAACCCGACGGATATCGCGTTTGACGTCGCCGCGATGGCTGGCGCGATTGGCTGCGGCCTCGCGGCGAATGCCATGGAT
>JAXDMI010000178.1:0-3648 GCA_034666145.1 Myxococcales bacterium
AGCCTCCGCACGCGAGCACGATCCCCGAGACGACGGTCCACGCGACAGCCGAAGAAAAGAGCTTCATCGAACCTCCCCGAGCCACGCGGCGAAAGCCTAGCGAGGTCCTTCGTCATTGTCGCGGCCCGGACGTCCTTGCCCGACCTCGGCACACGCTGGCGCAATCGGGGTCGTAGCGAATGCGCTTCCAGACCGGCATTTCCGGAGCAACGTGCGAGGCACCGATCTTGCGGACGCGCTGCGCATGAAGGCCCGGCCCGCGCTGCTCGTCATCCCTTGTCTTGCCCTCGTGCTCGCGACCATTGCGTCGACGGCGGGCTGCGGAGCGACGGCGGCGACGACGATCGGCGACTCCGACGGCGGCACAGGGGGCGGCGGAGGAGGAGGGAGCGGCGGCGACGCCGGCGGTCGCGCGGACGGCTCCTTCGACGCCGGCCCTCCCACGGGCGACTCGGGCGACTCGTTCGCATGCGGAAGCGCGACGTGCGGCGCAACCCAGTACTGCCTCCATCCGTGCTGCGGAGGACCTGCGCCCCAGTGCACGGAGACCGACGACGCGGGCACGTGTCCTCCCGGGTTCCATCCCGCGAGCTGCGGTGGCGGCCTCCAGGGCGGATGCGAGGCCGACCCTTGCGTGCCTGCCCCGCCGAAGTGCGTCGACGATCCGAACGCCATGCCGGATTGCAAGAGGAACAAGGGCTCGCGCGACCTCATGTGCCTCTGCGCCTGAGCGGTCGATTTTCGCTCCGCGCTGTCGATCCGGGCATGGTTCGTTCGTCGTGGGCATGTGGGGCCGGCCTGACTCTCCTCGGCCCTGCATGGAGAACCACATGAAGCTCTTTGGATTCAAAGGTACCCGGTCGAATCGCGTCGAATGGATGCTCCGAGAGATCGGCGCGGACTACGACTTCGTGAAGGTCGATCTCCAGACCGGCCAGCACAAGCAGCCCGACCACACGAAGCGGCACTCGCACGGCCTCGTTCCCGCGTTCGAAGACGGGAACGTCCAGATCATCGAGTCCGCGGCCGCCTGCCTCTACCTGGCCGACAAGGCCGCCGACAAGGGCCTCGCTCCCGCCGCGGGGTCGCCCGAGAGCGCACGCTATTACCAGCTCGCGGTCTACGCCATCTCCACCCTCGACGAGACGATCATCCCCCTCTACTTCCAGAAGGTCATCTTCCCGCCGGAGAAGCGGAACCCCGCGGTCGTCGATCAGAAGCTGCCGATCTGGGAGACCGCCGCCGCGTTTCTCACACGACAGCTCGGCGAAGGATCCTACCTGCTCGGCAAGTCGTTCAGCGCCGTCGACGTGATCGTCGGCTACGACCTCGCGCTCGCGGAGCAGGCCGGTCTCCTGAAGGGGCACCCGGCGCTAGAGGCGTACACGGCGCGCTTGACGTCGCGCGAAGCGTTCAAGAAGGCCTACGCTTAAGGAGGGTCAAGACGTACGGCCGAGCTCGATCACGACTCGAGCGCGCGATCCCCTGGACGGGTTAACATCGGTCGCGAACGTCGTTGGCGCGCTCGTCGCGCAGCCGACACGTCGAACCGATGGAGGCTCTCTCGATGTCGATGTCCGCTTCACGTGCCGTCGCTGTTGTCATGCTCGCTTCGCTTCTCGCAGTTGGTTGCTCGGGTTCGGCGGGTCCCGAGGGAGCCGCAGGAACGGCCGGACCCGCGGGCGCCGCCGGTGCGGCCGGAGCCGCTGGGCCCACTGGACCCACGGGAGCTCCCGGCCCGCAAGGCTCCGACGGCGGACCCGGCGCAACAGGCGATGCCGGCCCGGGCGTCGAAGTGTTCGCAGCATCCGGCACCTGGACGGTGCCGGCCGGAGTCACGCGCGTGATCGTCGAAGCGTGGGGTGGCGGCGGCGGCGGCGGCTCGGCCACCGCGAACACCGGCAACGGTTGTCTCGCGGGAGGCGGCGGCGGCAAAGGCGGCAGCGCACGCGCTCTCCTCACGGTCGCGCCCGCGCAAGTGCTCACGATCACCGTCGGCGCAGCAGGGACTGCGGCGACGCAGAGCTGCGCCTCGGGCGCGCCGGCCCCGACACCGGCGACACCCGGCGGGAACACGACGGTGGCGCTCGGAGCGACGACGTTGATCGTCGCATCGGGTGGCGCGCTCGGCGGAGGCACGGTGGAGGGAGCTCCGAGCTCGCCAGGAACCGGTGGGCTCGGCGGGAGCGCGACCATCACGAGCCCCGCCGTTGGACTGACCGCCACCAACGGCGCCAACGGCGCCAACGGCACGAGCAACTATCCCGGGGGACCGGGCGGCGGCCCGGCCAGTGCGACGGGCCGTGGCGGCAGCGGCGGTGCGTACGGTAACGGTTCGCCGGCGCCGACGGCGGGCGCGGCCGGCCTCGTGCTGATCACGCCGGTCGAATGATGTCGCGCGGGCGATGAGCGAGCTCGACACCGAGCAAGGTCACGCGCCTACCAGACTCGCGTAGTAGTCGGCGATCGCTTCCGGCGTCGCGTCGAGACGATGCTCGACGCGGAAGCGATCGCAGAGCTCCTTGCCAACGCCGCCGATTTCCTCTGGTGAGGTCGCGGTCGCGACGCGATTGCTCGCCCCGTGATACGCGCCGCGTCGGAACGTCAGCCTCGAGGCATCGGTGCGCGGGGTCATGCGATTGAGCGTGACCGAGAGCGGCGTCGCGCGACGTGCGCGTGCCGAGTCGACCCATACGCCGGTCATCTCGCCGACCGTCGAGAGCACCGACGTATGGTCGAACGTGTGGCGGTCCTCGGGGTTCTCGGCGTTCCACCCGAACACGCTGCCTCGCTCGATCCACGGTGAGATCGCCACCGCCGGCACGCGCGGTCCGAGACGGCGGAAGTCGAACTCGGGCACGTGCTCCGGCGTCGGCGCCACCACGTCGTGACGAAGCGTCGGGTCGCCCGCGTTCCATCCTTCGTGACCCGGCGGCACCACGTGGTCGTAGAAGCCGCCGTGCTCGTCGTAGACGATGAGGAGCAGGGTCTTCTCGAAGACGCGCGGGTTCTCGACGAGGTCGTTGTAGACGCGCGCGATGAGCTCTTCGCCGTGGCTCACGCCCCAGAACGGATGCTGGCTGTTCCACGGCGGGATGACGTGACGCGGCTCGATGAACGTGTAGACGGGGAGATTGTCGTTCTGCACGTCCTGCCGGAACCGATGGATGCGGCGGTGCTCGCCGGCGAAGGCCTTCGCCCAGATGTCCCCCGTGATCCAGAGATGCGGGATGTCGTGAAAATAGACGCGCCAGAGCCGGTCGTCGTTACCGAGCTTGTCGAAGATCATCTTGTCGCGAAGGCGCGAGTAATAGAGGCCCTGCCACACGGTTCCGCCCGACGACCCCGCGTGGACGAACATGCGATTCGGCGTGGTCGGCCCCGGCAGCGAGCTGAACCAATGCGTGCATGTTGCATATTCTTCGGCGAGCGTCTGCAGGATGGGGAGCTGCCCGCGGTCGTAGTGCGTCATGTACTCCTCGACGTTCGCGGCGAGCATCGGGAGGAACGGGTTCTCGTCGACGAAGGCCTGCGCGAAGCCGCCCATGTCGGCGCGCGTGCCGGGGCCCTTGCCGAAGATCTGCGTCTGCACCTTGCGAAAACGATGCGGCGGATCGGGGTAGAACGAGTCGCGCGGGCGGCCGTGGC
>JAXDMI010000179.1:0-3163 GCA_034666145.1 Myxococcales bacterium
CGAAGCGACGCCGACGTCGCTGCTCGTCGCGCGCAACGCGCTCGGCGCGCTCAACGTGCTCTTCCTCCTCTACAACGTGCTCGACGCCGCGTGCCTCTGGTCGGGCGCGACCCCCGCAGGAATGACGACGCAGAAGTACGCGCACGCCGGGGCGTTCTGGCTGACCATCGCGCTGATCATGTGCACCGGCGTCGTCGGCGTCATGTTCCGCGGCCCGCTCTCGCACGACGTTCGCGCCAAGACGTCGCGCACGCTCGCGTACGTCTGGATGGCGCAGGGCCTCGTCCTCGCGCTCGGAACGTACCGGCGCATCGGCATCCACATCGCACACAGCGGGCTCTCCGACCTCCGCATCGTCGGCATCACCGGCACGACGCTCGTGGTGGCGGGCGTCGTCGCCGTCGCGCTGAAGCTCCATCGCCGCCACACCTTCACGTGGCTCGTGCGCCGCCAGCTCGATGCGTTCGCGCTCGCGCTCGTCCTCTACGCCGTCTTTCCGACCCATCTCGTTTCGGCACGCGTGAACGTCGCGCGGATCGAAGGCGGCGAGTACGCGCCCGTGCTCCACATGTTCCGCCAGTCGCAGCAGCCGGAGAGCGCTGCTGCGCTTCTTCCGCTCCTCGATCACCGCGACGTCCGCGTCCGCCAGGGCGTCGCGACGTTGCTGGAGCAAGCGCAGAAGAACCTCGCTGCCGACGTCGACAGCCGCAGCTCGTGGCGCGAGCGCGACGTCGCGTCGCGGAGCACGCTCGCGAAGCTCGATGCCGCAGGTCCGCAGATCGCTGCGGTGCTCGGCACCGTCGATCGCCACGCCGCGCGTCACGTGCTCCTCGAGCTCTCCCGCGTCGCGGACGAGGGCCGCTCGCTCGAAGAGCTCCTCGCCGTACCGGATGCCGACGAGCAGTCGCGTCGCGACACGAACGTGAACGCCCGCACGCGCAGCGACGTCTATTGATCCGCTCGCGTCAGAGTCCCTTGTAGAAGGTCCACGACACGTTCACTGCCTGGTTCCAGATCGGGTAGTGCTGCACGCCGGGCGCGAGGCAATAGAACACCGGCTTGTCGGCCGGGCAGCCGTCCGTCTTGTAACAAGCGGCGGGCGTCGAAGGGCTCCGATTCGCGCCGCAGCCGTTGACGGTCGCCCAGTAGTTGGCGCTGTAGTTCGCGCCGATGTCGGTATTCAGATCGCCCTCGGTGGCGAGCACGGGCAGGCCCGTGACACCGGGACACTGCGGATAGCCGTCCATGCCTTGCGGCTCTTGCGGCGCGCCGGCGGCGTGGTTGGCCATCGCCGTGAGCAGCCCGGGTTTACGGCACTGAATCTCGTTCAGGATGAACCCACCCTTGCTGTAGCCGAAGCCCCAGATCTTGGTGGGGTCGATGGAGCGCTTCGTCTTCACGTCGTTGATGGTCGCTTCGACGAGCTGCTGATCCGGATTCATGTCGTACGACGTGAAGAGATCGACGGCGCCCGTCGGGTACGCGACGATCGCATCGTCGCCCGCGACGTCGTCCCACGTGAGGAACGCGCGGAAGCCCGGGCCGTCCTGACCGTCGCCATGGAGCGCGATGATGAGCGGATACTTCCGCGTCGCGTCGTACGTCTTCGGCACCGCCAGCACGTACGTGCGCGACGTCCCGAGCACGGTGACGGTCTCGTCGGTGGCGTTCACCTTCGACGGCTTCATCGACGTGTCGGGCTGCTCGACGACGTTGCCGTCCATGTCGACGACCGCGCCGTCGTCGAGCTGCATCCCACCATCGGGGATGACAGGCGAGCCCGAGACCTTCTGCACCGTGGTGGAGGAGCACGCGAAGAGAGCAACGACGCCGACGACCATCGACAGGCCAGACGCACAGACGAACTTAAGACGCATCGTCTGACAGTCTAGAGGACGAGCGGGCCTCGCGCACCTGGTCGCGAGCCGCACGCTCGCCGCCCACCGAGCGCCTCGCCTCCGCGCTACCCTGGATCGCACCGGACCCATGAAGCCTCCCGCACCTCTCGCACCGGTTGCGTTCTATTTCGATTTCATCTCGCCCTACGCATTCATTGCGTGGACGCAGATTCATGCGATCGCCGAACGCAACGGCCGCGGCGTGGAGCCCATCCCCGTGCTCTTCGCCGGCTTGCTCGACGCGCATGGCACGAAGGGGCCCGCAGAAATTCCGGCGAAACGCGCCTATACGTTTCGCGACGCATACCGGAAGGCTCACCGGCTCGGCCTGCCCGTGCTGCGGCCACCGCCGTCGCATCCGTTCAACCCGCTGCTCGGGCTGCGCGCCGCAACGATGCCGCTCGCCATGGATGTGAAGCGGCGGTTGATCGATGCGCTCTACGAAGCGACGTGGGTGAGCGGCACCGGCATCGAGACACCCGAGGCCGTCGCGGCGGCGGCGACGCGCGCGGGCCTCGACGGCGAGGCGCTCGTCCGCGAGGCGCAGACCCCCGAGGCCAAGCAGCGCCTCCGGACGGCAACCGAGCAAGCGATCGCCCAAGGCATCTTCGGCGTGCCCACCGTGCTGGTCGACGGCGAGATCTTCTGGGGTACCGACGGCCTCGAGCTCGTCGAGCCGTTCCTGCGCGGCGAAGACCCGGTGCCGAAGGACCTCGGCTGGGCCGAGCGCCCCGCCTCGGCGATCCGCCGCGCCGTCCGGGAGCCTTAGATCGCTCGAAGATCTGTCGCAGATCTCGACGGGAGCCGTAGATCTTCTGAGGAGTAGCGCCTCGCTCGGTCCTCGATTACACCCCGGCCATGTCTCGGGGTCGGGAGCGCCAAGCGCCTGCCATCGCGGCTTTCGCGTTCGTCGCGATCGCCGTGGTCGGTACCGCATGCGCGACGACGCCTCGTCCGGTCGCGGGGGGCGCGGTGCCTGCGGTCGCAACGCCGGACGCACCGGCCGCCGCCGGCGACACGGCCGATGATCCCGACGACGGCACCCCATCGGCATCCGACGGCGACGATGCGCCGGGCGAGAGCGGCGAGCCCGCGGGTCCCTGCCCCAGCGACATGACGCTGGTCGAGACCGCAGCGCCGACGCCGCGCCGGTACTGCATCGACAAGTACGAGGCGTCGCTCGTCGAGGTGATGGGCGACGGAACGGAGCGGCCGTTCCCTCATTACCTTCCCGTCGACCTACACGAGGTGCGCGCGATCAGCAA
>JAXDMI010000180.1:0-2555 GCA_034666145.1 Myxococcales bacterium
CGGGCCGCATCACCGCGAGCACCGTCCCCATCGGATCTCCGATGACCCTGGGTCATTTCCCAGCCTCCCGACCCTGGGTCATTTCCCGGCCTCCTGACCCTGGGTCATTTCCCGGCCCGATGACCCTGGGTCGGGCGGACTAGCCGACCTTCGCGACCGCGGTCGGTTTTTCGCGCTTGATGTTGAAGATGCGGAGGGGCTTCTCTTTGCCCTTCAGGTGCGCGGGCGGGAGCTCCTCGACTTCGAAGCGAGGGCCGAGGCGCGCCAGCGTGTACTCGCTCACGATGACCTGGCCCGCGAGCGCGATGCCGCACAGGCGCGCGCTCGTGTTCGCCGTGTCGCCGATGACCGTGTAGCTCATTGCTTTCGAGCTGCCGACGTAGCCCGCGATGAGCGGACCCGTGTGGAGGCCCATGCCGACGGCGAGAGGAGGATTGCCACCCTCGACGCGCTTCCGGTTGAACTTGCCGAGCGCTTCCATCTGCTCGAGCGCGCACTGCACCGAGCGCACCGCGTCGTCGGGATGGGTGGCCGGCGCGCCCCAGAACGCCATGATGCCGTCGCCCATGAACTTGTCGAGCGTGCCTTCGTACTTGAAGATCGTCTCGACCATCAGCTCGAAGTAGTCGTTCAGGAGCTCGTTGATGACGCCGGCGGTCGCGCCTTCGCTCATGCGCGTGAAGCCGCGGATGTCCGAGTTGAAGACGGTGCACTCGGGGACGTGCACGCCGCCCTTCTTCACCTCGAGCTTGCCGGAGATGACCTGCTCGGCGACGTTCGGCGAGAGCAGCCGCGAGAAGCGCTCGCGCGTCATGATCTCTTTTTCGATCTTCTTTCCGAGGAGGTTGTTCTCGATGAACATCGCCGCCTGGTTACCGACCGTGGTGACGAGCTCGAGGTCCTTCTGCTGGAACTGCGCGAGCGACTCGGAGTCGAGCCAGAGCGCGCCCAGCACCTCCTTCTCGTGGAGCAGCGGCACGACGATCGCGCTCGAGATCCGGTTCAGGATCATCGATTTGCCCTTGGAGGCGGCGAAGTCCATCGACGCGTCGTGCGTGAGCACGGCGGCGCGCTCGGTCATGACGTGCTCGAGGATCGTCGAGCTCACTTGAATGGGCGCATCTGTGCCGTCGCGGCGATGCGCGGCGCGCGGCAGGAGCTTGCCGTCGTCCTCGCGGAGCAAGATGACGGCGCGGTCGGCGTTCACGAACTTGAACAGCGACATCAGGATCTTGTGGAGCAGCTGATCGAGGTCGCGCTCGAGACCGATGTCGCGCGTCAGCTCCCACGTGAGGCGGAGTCGTTCGTAGTCGACGCGTAGCTGCTGCGGATCGTGGCTGATCTGATCGAAGGGCACGAACCCCTTCGTCTGCGCGTTGATCTGCGTGCCGATGGCGCGTGCGGAGTCGAGGACGTCGACGCGCGTTCCACCGAAGCTCGGCGGACGTTGCGCCGCGCGGGGCAGGGGAGGCGGCGCACCGCGTCCGTCGCCGCCGTAGTTGCCCTGGCCCTGCTGCGGATAGCCGGGCTGCTGCGGATAACCGCCTTGCGGAGAAGGCCGGCCTGCCTGCTGGCTCTGGATGGGCATGCCCATCGTTCCGCCCGGACCGAGGTTGAGACCATGGCCACCGTGGCCGGGTTGACCGCCCGGCATGCCGATGCCCAGGCTCGGCGGCGGGACGCTCGGTCCCTTCTGCCACGGCTGCTGTCCGCCTTGATGTTGCGCGGGCTGCGGCGCGGGCGACTGGCCCTGCATGCCCATGTTGTGCGGGCTCGGCGCGAGATGCGGATGAGCCACGGCGCCGGGGCCGACGCCGCCCATCGGACCAGGTCCGCCGTGCGCGAACGGAGGAGGCGCGTTGAAGTCGATGGCCGGACCGTGCCCGTCGTCGTAGCGCGCGCGCGTCGAGCCGAGCGCGATCTCGTCGCCGTGGCGGAGCGGCATCTCTCCGCGGACACGCTCGCCGTTGACGTAGGTGCCGTTGAGGCTCCCGAGATCGCGGAGGATGAATCCACCGTCGCGCTGCTCGAGGATGCAGTGCTCCTTCGACACGATCTTGTCGAGGAGCTGGATGGAGTTGTTCGGATGGCGGCCGAGGCTATTGATGGGGCGCAGCTCGATCGCCTGCTGTCCCTCGGCCGTTGCGAGGATCAAACGCGCCATCGCTGCACCATCGCTGCTTCGCATCGTACCGGGAGCCTCTGCTGTCGCACAGCGATAAAGCGAACCGCATTTGGCGATAGATCCGCGATGGATGACGTCGTGGAACGGCGTTCCGGTCGCGCGGCCGATCTCGCCCCCTCGCCCTGATCGGTCTGGTACGCTCAGGTAGGTATGCCCGAGCGTGACCGTCCGTCGTCTCGAAGCGTCGATCGCCCGTCCTCGCGCGCGGTGAATGCGAAGGAGGCCAAGGACACCAAGGACGCGAACGCGAAGGAGGCCAAGGACCGTCCGTCCTCCGCGAAGGCGACCGCGAAGGACAAAGAGCTCGCCGCGAAGGCGAAGCGCCCGCCGACCGGCCGCCGCGAGACGCTCTCCAACCCGCCGCCGGCCG
>JAXDMI010000181.1:0-10442 GCA_034666145.1 Myxococcales bacterium
TCGCTGCGCTTCCATTCGAGCTGCTTGATGCGCGCGTAGAGCTCCGACGGCGGGCACGGCATCACGATGAAGTCGTCGAAGCCGCTCGCGGGCTCGACGCGCCCGATCTGACGCGGCGCCACGGCCACGATGGCCGGCACCTCGGAGAGCTCGGCGGTCTTCCGCACGGCGCGCAGCGCAGCCACCGCGAGGTCGGGTCGTTCGCCTGCCTCGATCACGATGGCCCGTGCCGTCGCGCCGTCGTCGTCGAAGAGCGCGCCGCCCTCGTCCCAGAGGTCGAGCGTCCTCACCTCGGCGCCGAGGGCACGCAGCATGGCGGCCGCGCCCTCGGGAGACTCGAGGTCGGGCCCATGACCGATGACGACGACGAACGCAGGCATTCGAGCGAAGTCCTTCGATACTACAGAAAGAGTCCCTGTGCCCCCCGCGACGAGGGAGGCAAGCGAGCCGCCGCCCACGGGGGCATCACCGCCGACGCGAAGACGATCGAGGTCGGCGGCGAATGCATCGATACGACGGGCGGTTGCTCGCAGGGAGCGTGCGTCGCCGTTGCGGTCGGTCTTCGCGCTCTCGTCAACGTGCTCGCGAGGCTCGATGCGCACGAGACCGCAAAGCCGGCGTGCGTCGGCACGTGAAGCCTCTCCGGCACGAGACGTGCTCGCTGCCGCATCGATGAAGACGTTTGCCGCTGTTCTTGCGCTATTTTCCGTCGTTGCGTGCGGTGGCAGCACGACAGCTGTGCCGGGCGCGGCCGCCGACGCTGGCACAACCAGCGACGCTGGCACAAGCCCGGGGCCGACTCCCACGCCCACGCCCACGCCCACGCCCTCGCCCACGGCGACCGCGACGCCGGCGTGCAGCGAATGCCTGTCGACGACCATCAGCTGGGGCTCGAACGGAGGGCTCGTCTCGTTCTCCGACGTGTCGACGGTCAAGACGTGCCGAACCTACGAGCGCAGTCGCGTCATGGGGAACGGAGCACCGACGCCGATCTGCACGACGACGCTCGCTGCGTGCGGCGCCACCTCGATCGGCATCGGCGACGTGGAAGCGGCGCTCGCGCATCCGGAGGTCCAGGCGGCGCTCTCCGGCAGCACGAAGACGTACGGAAGCGATAGCCGTCCGTGCGACGGCGCCGTCCTCGGCATCACGGTGGGTAGCCGTACCGTCGAAGTCGGCGGCGAATGCACCGGCGGCACGGGCGGCTGCTCGGCGACGCCGTGCGTGGCCGTGCCCGCCGGTCTTCGTGCGCTCGCGGACGTCCTCGAGAAGCTCGACACCCAGGAAGTGAGCGCAACGCCGTCGTGCCACGGCAACTGAGCCGCCGCGCGTCGCGCCTGCGCCCTCTCAGACCTTCGTGCCGCCGACGGTGATCGAGCCTACGAACCAGGCTTGCCGGCATGGTCGTTGCTCCGACGCCCTTCTCGATGGCTCCGCAGCGCCCGATGCATCGAACCGTCGCGGCGCTGCCGTCGTGCATGATCCGACGCGCGGACACACCGGTGACCGGTCGCATCATCCGACGCGTGAACGGGGCCGTCCTCGCCATGTCCCTTCTCTTCGCGCTCGCTCCCGGGTGCTCGTCGTCGAACGACGGCGCGGAGGCGACGCGGCCGCTCGTCGTACCTGACGGCTGTCAGCCGCTGCTGGTCGATCGCGACGACGGCTCGCACGCGCCTCCTCCGAACGGCGCTTGCTTCGCCCCCTATCCGTCCGACTTCCATCGCGCACCCGATCCGAAATCGGCCACGGGCTTTCGGCTCGGCCTGCGCGGCGCCGCGAGACCCGTGAGAGCGAACGGCGAGACCGTCGATCCTCACGACGTCCTCGCCATCGACGGGGCATCGGTCGTGCCCACCATCACGGCAGGCCTTGCGGGAGAGATCGTGCGCGACGGTCTTCCCGGCGTGCTCGACGACGAGGCGCTGAGCGTCCGCGCCGACTCGGGCACGGTCGTCCTCGACACGAGCTCGGGCATGCTCGTTCCTCACTACTCCGACGTCGTCGACAAGCACGACGGGACGCACACGCCGATAACGCTGAGGCCCTTTTCACCGCTCCGACCGCGGACGCGGTACGTCGTCGCCATCACCGGCGCGCACCTCGCTCCGTCCGCGGGCGACGGCGCGAAGCTCGCGCCGCCCCCCGAAGGGTTTCGGCGCCTTCGCGATGGAGTCGCCGCCGGCGATCCCGCGCTCGCGGCTCTCGCGAGCCGCTTCGATGCCGAGGTCTTCGCGCCGCTGGCGAACGCCGGGGTCGCGCGTGATCGGCTACAGCTTGCCTGGGATTTCACGACCGGCAGCGCCGAGCAGCCGCTCGCCGACATGCTCCGCGTGCGGGAGCTGACGCTCGCGTGGCTTGCCGCCAACGAGCCGCAGGTGCGTGTCACCGCGACGCGCGACGGCACGGGGAAGCTCGCCAAGATCTTCACCATCGAGGTCACGACGCCGCTCTTCCTCGATCAGCCCGGTCCCGGCGGTCGCCTCGTGCACGACGCCGCCGGCCAGGTGGTCCAGAACGGAACCACGACGTTCACCCTCGTCGCGGTGCTGCCGATTTCGGTTCGTGATGGCTCCGGGCCAGGGCGTGCGCTCGCCTACGGCCACGGCTTCTTCGGGAACACCGACGAGCTCGAGAGCAGCGCCGCGCAGGCCATCTCCGAGCACGTCTCGGCCGTCCTCTTCGGCACCAACTGGTGGGGCATGTCGAAGGACGACATCGCGCTCGTGGCCGACACCCTGACGACGCACCCTGAACACTTCGCGGATTTCGCGGAGCGCGTCCATCAGGCGATGGCGAACTGGCTCGTGGCTCTCGCGTCGATCCGTGGGCCGCTCACCAAGCTGCCCGAGCTACGTCGCGCGTCGCACGAGCCCTTCTACGATCCGAGCTTCGTCGGGTATTTTGGCGCAAGCATGGGCCACATCCTCGGTGGCACCCTCGCCGGGCTCGCCGACTTCCCGCGCATCGTGCTCAACGTGGGCGGCGGCGGCTTCACGCACATCATGCCGCGTTCGCTGAACTTCGGTCCGTTCGGGTTGCTCCTCGGCCTCGAGCTCCCGGATCCGCTCGTCGCGCAGTCCTTCGCCGCGATCATGCAACGCTCGCTGGATCGGATCGATCCCATCACCTACGCGCCATTCGTCCTTGCATCACCGCTCCCGGGCAACGCAACCCCCGATCGGCGCGTGCTGATGCAGATCGGGCTCGGCGATCCGGCCGTCCCGAACCTCGCCAGCTTCCTTCACGCTCGCGCGCTCGGCATCGCACAGGCGATGCCCGCGCCGCTGTCGGTGTTCGGCCTGCTGCCGGTCGCGGATGCCGACGCGCCGTCCTCCCTCACTGTGTTCGATTTCCACGTCGATACCGCCGGCTATGTCGAAGGGAAGCCGATCTCGCCGAACGCCGTGCACGAGGGCGTGCGCGTCAATCCGGCCGCGCTCCGCCAGATGGAAGCGTTCATGAAGCCGGGCGGGGCGATCGTGCACACGTGCGACGGGCCGTGCGATCCGGAGTGAGGACGCGAGCGCTCAGACCTTCGTGCCGCCGACGGTGATCGAGCTGATCTTGATGGTCGGGCAGCCGACGCCGACCGGGACGCTCTGACCGTCTTTTCCGCAGGTCCAGATGCCGTCGGACGTCTCGACGTCGTTGCCGAGCATCGCCACCTTGCGGAGGACGTCGGGGCCGTTGCCGATCAGGTTCACGCCCTTCAGCGGCGCGGTGATCTTGCCGTCCTCGACGAGGTAGCTCTCGGTCAGCGAGAACACGAAGTCGCCGTTCGAGATGTCGACCTGACCGCCGCCGAACTTCTTCGCGAAGATGCCGCGCTTCACGGTCTTGAGGATCTCGTCGGGATCGTGCGGACCCGCGAGGAGGATGGTGTTGGTCATGCGGGGCATCGGTGCGCACGCGAAGCTCTCGCGACGGCCGTTCCCGCTCGGACCGAGCTTGTAATGATGCGCGCTCAAACGATCGTGCATGTAGCCGACGAGCTTGCCGTTCTCGATGAGGACGCTCGAGCGTGGCTCGTTGCCCTCGTCGTCGACGTTGATCGAGCCGCGCGACTGGAGCAGCGTCGCGTCGTCGACGACGGTGCAGACCTCGCTTGCGACGAGCTGGCCGATCTGGTTCGCGTAGTTGCTCGTGCCCTTGCGGTTGAAGTCGGCCTCGAGACCGTGACCGACCGCTTCATGGAGGAGGATGCCGCTGTCGCCGGGCGCGAGCACGACCTCCATCTGGCCGGCGGGCGCTTCCTGCGCGTCGAGCATGAGGATCGCCTGCCTCGCCGCCTCGACCGCGTGCCACTCCGGCGATTTCCCGTCGAAGTAACCGATGGTCGTGCGACCGCCGCCGCCGGAGCTGCCCTCCTGGCGCTTGCCGTCGCGTTCGGCGATCACGCGGATCCCGAAACGCATGAGTGGCTGCACGTCACGCGCGAGCTTGCCGTCGCTCGTGACCACGAGGATCTCGCGGATCTCCTCCGCGAAGGAGCACTCCACCTTCACGACGAGCTTGTCGTGCGCGTGCGCAGCAGCGGCCGCGCGCTCGAGGATCTTGCGCTTCTCCATGCCCGGCACGTCGAGCGTGACCCGGTCGAGCTCGTAGCGGCTCGGGAGGCTGCGGACCTCGACCTTCTGCGGGACCGCTGCACCGCCGCCCGACGCGATCGACGCGGCGGTGTCGGACGCGCGCTTCATCGCATCCCAATCGAGCTTCTCGGTGTACGCGTAGCCCGTCGCGTCGCCTTGCTGGGCGCGGACGCCGAGGCCCATCGATACGCCGCGCGACGCGCTCTTCAGGATCCCTTCGTCGAAGACGAGACCGCCGGCCGCGCGATACTCGAAGAAGAGATCCGCGTAGTCGGCGCCGCGCGAGAGCGCGAGCGAGAGGAGCTTCTCCGCGAGCTGCGTGTCGATCTCACTCGCGCCGCCGGGACCGAACGGAGCCTTGTAGAGCGCGGAGTGTGTCGCCATCCGCGCAACTTACCCGCGAACGCGGTGAGCGGGAAGCGCGGCCGGGACCCGAGGCTCCTACATGTGCCTCCACGGATTGCAACCGGGAAACGCTCGGGAACGCGCGACATGACTTGTGAAACGATCGCAAGGAGCAGCGAGGGGAAGTAGGCAAGCCGTCGCAAGTAGCGCTATTCTCAGCGACGGTAGAACGTGGCGATTAATCGCGACAAGGTGCTCGAAGCCGCCCAGAAGTACGTCGAGAAGAAGAAGTACGACAAGGCGGTCATCGAGTATCAAAAGCTGATCGATGCAGATCCGAACGACGCTCGGACTCTGCTCAAGATCGGCGACTTGCAGGCCAAACAAGGCCTGCATGCGGAAGCCATTTCGACCTACGAGACGGTAGGAAAGCTCTACGCGCACCAGGGTTTCGCGCTCAAGGCGATCGCCGTCTACAAGCAGATCCGCGAGATCATCGCGAAGCACGTCCCGCAGCTCGAAGAGCGGTACGGCCACATCACGCCGAAGCTGGCCGAGCTCTATCAGCAGCTCGGGCTGACCAGTGACGCGCTTGCCGCACTCGACGAGGTCGCGACCCGGCTCCAGCGGCAGCAGAAGGACCCCGAGGCCATCGAGGTCTTCCGGAAGATCGTGGAGCTCGATCCCACGAATCCCCTGCCCCACCTGAGGCTCGCCGAAGCGCTCTCGCGCGTGAAGGACACCGACGGCGCGGTCTTCGAGTTCAAGACCGCCGCCTCGCAGCTCGCCGGTATCGGCCGTCGCGACGACGCGCTGAAGGTCCTCGAGCGCCTCCTCCATCACAAGCCCGACTCCGAGCAAGCGCGCATCTGCGCCGAGCTCTATCTCTCGCGTGGGCAGCCGCAGGACGGCATGCAGGCGCTCTCGAAGCTCCAGATCTGCTTCCAGGCGAACCCGCGCGACTTCGACACGCTCTCGCTCCTCGCCCGCGCGTTCAACGCCATCGGTCAGGGCGCGAAGGCCATCGAGGTCCAGAAGGAGATGGCGCGCGTCGCACGTGACGCCGGCAAGCAGGATCTCTTCCGCGAGATCGTCGAGCGCCTCATGCGCGTCGCGCCGCAGGACGACGGCGTTCGCAAGCTCGCTTCGCAGTCGGGGACCGGCGCGGCTCTCGGTGCGTCGGGTCCGGCGTACGGCAGCGCCGCGATGCAGGGCGCTCCTCCGGCGCCCGGATCGTCGGCGTCGCAGATGCAGAGCGGCAGCTACCAGCAGCCGCAGACGCAGCAGAACGTTCCTCCCTATCCGCAGGCGCAGGGACAGCAGGGCGGATACGGACAACAAGGCTACGGCCAGCAACAGGGCTACGGCCAGCCGCCACCGCCTCCGATGGCGCGGCCCAACACCGCCGGGTTTCAGGCTCATCCGCACACCCTTCCGCGCCCCGCGACCGGCGCGCAGGGCTTCCCGCCGTCACCGCCGCCCGGCGATTACGCGGAGAGCGCCGATCTCGAAGAGGTCGAGGAGCTCTCGTACGAAGACGTCGACGCCGAAGAGGTGCTCGAAGAAGTGGCGCAGGCGGAGGCACAGCAAGCCTACGAAGAGGCGCAGCCTTACCAGGAGCCGAACACGGAGCTCTACGGCGAGGGTGATGCGTACGGCACCGCAGAGGCCGACGCGTACAACGCCAATGCCAACCAGCCGGGCGAGCAAGAAGGCTACGCCGAGGTCAGCACGGCCGAGGGAATCGAGCCTCCGCCCGACACGACCGAGCAGGTCCACAAGGCCCTCGCCGACGCGAACGCCTTCCGGCGCGTGCGCCTCTACAACAAGGCGCTCGATACGCTGCGCGCGGGTCTCGAGATCGATCCGCGCTCGATGGACATCCACGAGGTCTATCGCGACATCCTGATCGAGTCGGGTCAGACCGAAGACGCCGTGCAGGAGATGCTCGTCATCGCTGCGCTCTACATCGATTCGCTCGACGGCGAGTCGGCAGCGCGCGCGCTCCAGGACGTGCTCGCCTTCGATCCGCAGAACGCCCGCGCGATCGAGATGCTCCAGGAGCTCGGCTACGAGATCGTCGACGAGAACGAGGAAGCCGGCGGCGGCGCGCCCCAAGAGGGCGACGCGGGCTACGAGGCCGAAGCGGGCGGGGTGCACCACGAAGCGCTCCCCTCGTACGATCTCGAAGAGGCGGAAGCTGCGGCGCAGGGCTCGGCCCAGTATGCCGACGACCGCCAGGTCTACGTCGGTCACTCGCCTTCGCAAGCGCCGGCAGGTCTTGCCAACGCCGACGGAAACGAGGAGCTCCCGAGCTTCCCGCTCGACGAGCCCGATGCCGACATGCCCGCGGCCTACGCGAATGCCGACGGCGCCGAAGAGGTCAGCGACGATCAGCTGCTGATGCGCGGTCAGAGCACCGAGCGCCCGGGCGCGCCCTCGGTCGCTCCGCCGGCGAACATCGGGGCCGTGTCGAGCCGGGAGCTCGAAGACGCGCTCGACGAGGCAGAGTTCTTCTGCTCGCGCGGTCTCCTCGACGACGCGCGCGCAATCCTCCACGAGCAGCTCACCAAGCATCCCAACAACCCGCTCCTCCGCGAGCGCATCGCCGAGCTCGACGCGCAAGACGAGCAGCGTGGCAGCGGCGCGCGCGAGCGTCCTCGCGACGATCAGCGCGCGGGCGGCGGCGATCACGCGTACGACATCGCGGCCTCGCTCGATGCGCTCGAGAGCCTGGATTACAACGGGATCCAGCCCGCCGAGGGCCACGCCAACACCGAGCAGCAGGTCGACGTCGAAGAGGTCTTCGCGAAGTTCAAGGAAGGCGTCGCGAAGCAGATCAGCGTCGACGACTCCGACTCGCACTACAACCTGGGCATCGCTTACAAGGAGATGATGCTCATCGACGACGCGATCCGCGAGTTCGAGGTCGCGGCGCAGGATCCGAAGCGCGAGTGCGTGTGTCGCTCGATGATCGGCATGGTCGAGCTGGAGCGCGGTCGCCTCAACGAGGCGATCGACGCGTTCCTCATGGGCCTCAACTCGCCCAACAAGGATCCGCAGCAGGAGACGGTGCTCTGCTACGAGATCGGCGCCGCCTACGAGGCGAAGAAGCAGAACAAGGAAGCGCTCTCGTACTACCAGAAGGCGATGCGCCGCGATCCGAACTACCGCGACGTGCAGGAGCGCGTGCGTCGTCTCGCGAAGAACGAGCCGAAGCAGCTCCAGCGCCAGGCCGCGGTCGGCGCCGACGACGAGTTCGATCGCGCGTTCGACGATCTCGTATCGAAGGCTTGATAAGCTCGGCGGCATGTCCGCCGGCTCGTCTACCGACTCGTCTACCCCCCTCACTTCGCCCGACGACGTGATCCACTTCTGGGTGGGTGACCCGTCGGCGCCGGGCGCCGATCCGCTCGCGAAGGCCGAGCTGTGGTGGAAGAAGGACGACGCGTTCGACCGCGAGATCCGCGAGCGCTTCGGCGACACGCACGAGCGTGCCGTCCGCGGAGAGCTCGACGCGTGGAAGGCAATGCCGCGCGGTCGGCTCGCGCTCGTCCTCTTGTACGACCAGCTCTCGCGCAACATGTTTCGCGGCAGCGCGCGCGCGTTCGCGCAGGACTCGCTCGCACAGGACCTCGCGAAGAAGGCCTTCGACGCCGGCGACGATCGCGTGCTCGCGTCCATCGAGGTGAGCTTCCTCCTCATGCCGTTCATGCACGCGGAGGACAGCGCGCTCCAGCAGCGCGCGATCGACGGCTTCGAGAAGCTCCGCGATGCGGCGACCGACGAGAAGCTCCGGAAGAATTTCGACAGCTGCGTCGGCTACGGAGCGAGGCACAAGGCGATCGTCGATCGCTTCGGACGTTTCCCGCATCGCAACGCCATTCTCGGCCGACCGTCGACGAGCGAAGAGACCGAGTTCTTGAAGCAGCCCGGCTCGAGCTTCTGATGGAGCGTGACGTGACGGATGGCGTGAGCTCGCCGCAGCGCGAGCGAGGCCGAGGAAAACGCGGGCCGCGTGAGCCCGGTCCCGCGCCGTCGCGCGCTGCGCTGCACGAGGCCGCGCTCGCGTATCTCGCGCGCGGCGCAGCCACCGCCGACTCGGTGAAGAAGACGCTCGAGCGACGCATCGGCAACTGGGCGCGCCGCTCGGTACGCGCCGGACGTGACGCCGAGGGCATCGCGGGTGACGCGGCGAAGGCACGCGACCTGATCGCGGAGATCGTCGGGCGCCTTCGTGAGGTCGGGCTCGTGAACGACACGGCCTTCGCCGAGAACCGCGCGCGTCGCATGTCGGGCGCCGGCCGATCGCGTCGCGCCATCAGCGCGCACCTCGCGCAGAAAGGCGTCGATGCCGCCACGGTCCGCGAGGCGGTGCCCCACGACGCCGGCGCCGAGCTCCATGCCGCGCTCCAGTTCGCGAGGAAACGGCGCATCGGTCCCTTCGCGGAGAGCGACGCCGACGCGCCGCGGGACCGCGACGCTCGCCGTGACGCCGAGCGCAAATCGCTGGGCACGCTTGCGCGCGCAGGGTTCGACTGGAACGTATGCGACCGCGTCATGCGCATGAACCGCGAGGACGCCGAGGAGCGTCTGCGCGAACGCCGCGAATTCTGAGGCGCACGACTCTCGGCGCCGAAGATCCGGTCGCTGCCTTGACGATCGCGATCCGCGTGGCCATGGTGTGCTCGATGCGCTTCCTCCTCCTCTCCGCTCGCTCACCGCTCAGCGCGTCCCGATCGGGTCGCTGCTGGCGCGCGCGCACGAGAGGAAGAGCGGGCTCCGGGGCTGATCGCCCACCGAGCTGATCGACGGCTGAACCAGCCTCGACCCACCGCAACCCCCTCCGGCCATCGCGCCCGAGGGGGTTTTCGCATTTCCAGACTTCGATTCGTCGGACCTCTGCCCAGGCCCGACATCACAAGGAGAAACCCATGGGCAAGTTGCATCTGAACGTCGGAACCATCGGCCACGTCGACCACGGCAAGACGACCCTCACGAGCGCCATCACGAAGGTGATGGCCGCGTCGGGCCGTGCTCGTGCTCGCTCCCTCGCGGAGATCGACAGCACGCCCGAGGAGCGTATGCGCGGCATCACCATCAACCTCGCGCACGTCGAGTACGAGTCGGAGACTCGTCACTACGCGCACGTGGATTGCCCGGGTCATGCCGACTACGTGAAGAACATGATCACGGGCGCCTCCCAGATGGACGGCGCCATCCTGCTCGTCGACGGGTCCCAGGGTCCGGAGGCGCAGACGCGCGAGCACGTGCTGCTCGCCAAGCAGGTCAACGTGCCGTACATGGTCGTCGCCCTCAACAAGGTGGACGCCATCGACGACCCCGAACTGCTCGACCTGGTCGAGCTCGAGGTGCGCGAGCTGCTCACCAGCTATGGCTTCCCGGGTGACGACACGCCGATCATCAAGGGCTCGGCGCTGAAGGCGCTGGAGTCGAAGGATCCGAACTCGGAGTGGGGCTTGAAGATCGGCGAGCTGATGGATG
>JAXDMI010000182.1:0-6589 GCA_034666145.1 Myxococcales bacterium
CTCGACGCGCAACGACAGCGCCCGGGCCGCCGCGACGGACCGCAAGTGCGCCCTCTTCATCTGAAACATGAGAAAATGCATGACCCCTCCGATTTCTCCGTTCGCGCGCGCGCCCTCGCGCCCGCGACCTCGCGCGCGCGATGACGTCCGCGCCGCTTCGCCCCTCCCCACGCATCCCGCATGCCACCCCCACCCCCCATCCGCCCTTCCCTTCAGCCTCAAATCACCCGGTATCCAAGTTCGCAAGCTAGCTTGCGAAACTGGATACGGGGCCGGTGCGGGGGCTGGAGGGGGTCGACGGACGGCGGCGTGACCCTATGTCCCGGACAGTTTTGGGGGTGGCCGCGGACAGGCCCGCACCGAGCGCGAGCTGGGCGCCGGAGCGCGCTCCGCGCTCACGCGCGCGGACGCGGGGCGCGGCTCGGCGGCGCGGGGCGCGGCGCGGCCAGCGCGGCGCGTCAGTCTTTGAGGCGGAGGCCGATCGGGAGGCCTTCGCCGAGGATGGCGACGCGTTCTTCTTCGCCGACGTCGACGAGCTCGCGCACGGCGCGGATCCACGCTTCCTTCGCGCCCGACGCGAGGAGCTTTTTGGCGGCTTCGGCGCGGATTTTTTCGGATACATCGCGCGCTCGGTCGCCCGTGACGCGCGCGAGTTGCACCGCCGCATGCGGGGCCGTCGCTACCGATTCCCACTTCTGCTTGAGGAGACGCTCGAGCCACACCTCGGCGGTCTTCGCGGAGACCACGTGGTGCACGCTCGCATAGACCGGGACTCGCGCGCCGACGCGGCCGATCGCGCCCCACAACCGCGGGTCGTCCGAGCCCCACGTCTTCTCGTGGATCCACTCGCCGAGCTGCACACGACGCGCGACCGGCACGCGCTCCAACGCCGCGAGCGTCGCCAGCAGCTCGTCGGGCGCCTCCGGAACACGCTTCGGTTTCTTCAGCTTCGCTTCCGCCGGCGCGATCACGGGATCGAACGCATCGCGGATCGTCGTCTGCATCGACTCGTCGAGGCCACCCGACACACGACGCCACGCGATGAAGAATTGTTGCCAGCCACGCGGCTCGTCCGGAAACGCCAGACGGCCCTCGAACATCGGCCACGTCTTCTCGATGCGCGCCGGATCGCCCGGATCGCCGAAGCCCGGGCGCAGGCAGTAGCCGAGGAGCAGCCAGTACGCGCGTTCATGCGCCGCCGTCCGACGCCGTGACCCCGTATTCACGAGCAGACGATCCGCGAGCGCACGCGCGACTTCCATCGTCCACGTCACGCGATCGCCGAGGATCTTCTCGAGATCGCGCAGCACGTCTTTCGTCTCGCGTGGATCCGCCTCGTTCTTCTTCCCGAACACGCGGTCGAGGATGCGCTCCGCATCGCCGAGCTTCGACGGCGCGAGCGATACGCGCTGCGCCGACGCCGACGCAGAGGCCGACGGCGCGAGCGACAGACGCGGTGGAATCAGCGACGCCGGCGGCGGCGGCATCGACGTCGAGCGCGCAGCGCTGTCGCGGAGCTGGAACTCGAGACGGTACTTGCGGCCCGCCGCACCGCCCTGCCCCGCCTCCGTGCACGCGAGCTCGAGCTGACCGGTCGACAGGAGCTCGCCGCCGAGATGTACGGGCACCGACTCCTCCTTGCCCGACGCCGGCAGCCGCGCCACCACCGGGGGCAGACGCTCGAACGCGTCCTCGGCCACGCTCACCAGCGCGCCGGCCTCGTCGCGCGCCACATCCGACGCCAGGAGATCGAACCGGACGCTGCGTCCCACCAAGAGCTCGAAGCGTCGGCCGGCCTCGTGACGCACGCCTTCCTTGGCGCCACGCGGAAGGATGCATACTGCACGCGCCTCGCCACCATCGCGCTCCGGAGCCAGCGCCACGTAATAGCCGTGCGATGCGCCGCTCTCGATGCGCACGCCGACGCCGCGCCGTGCGAATCCGTACAGAACCGCGCCACGCGCCACCGCGAGATCGGGATCCGTGCCCGGCAGGTTCGACGGAGGGTCGCCGCCGAAGCCGGCGATTGCGCCGATCAAGGCGTCCACGATGGGCTTGGCGTTGAAGACGCCGCCGTTGAGGAGCAGCGCATCGGGAGCGCCGCGCGGCATCTCGCTCGCATGACGCGCGAGGAACTGCCGCACGTGGCGCGTGATGGCGGGATCACGCTCGTAGGGGAGGCCGAACGAGACCATGCCACCGCGCGCCTTGGGCGCGGCGCCGAGGTCGCCGCCCACCTCCGGGAAGAAGCCGCCGAGCACGACGCGCTCCACTTCCTCGCGCTTCAGGGTCGTGGAACGAGTGCCGCCGACGAGCTTCGAGCCGCGACCGAGCACCGTCACGCGCGCATCGTCGGCCTGCGTCGCGCCGAGAATCCGCTCCTTTGCTTCGCGGCACGAGAGCACGAGCTGCGCGAGCTCCGCGGTCTCGAGACGCCCGCCGCCCTTCGCGAGCCGAGCCTCGGCGACGTGCGCGAGCGCGAGATCCATGTTGTCGCCGCCGAGAAGGATGTGCCGGCCCACCGCGATGCGCCGCACCGCGAACCACGGCGGCGCGCTCGCCTTCGCGACGCCCATGAGCGAGAGGTCCGTCGTTCCACCACCGACGTCGCAGACGAGCACCGTGCGCTCGGCGCCGCCACCGCCGGCTGCAGCTGCCGCTCCGCCCTCGGACGCGAGCTCGCGGATGGCGCGCTCGCCGCGCATCGCCGCGTAGAAAGCCGCCGTCGGCTCCTCGAGGAGCATGGGGTGCAGCCCCGCTTGCTCCGCTGCGCGCAGCGTGAGCTCGCGCGCGACCTCGTCGAACGACGCCGGCAGCGTGAGCACGACGTCTTGCTCCGCGAGCGGTGCGTCGGGCAGATCGCGATCCCACGCTTCGCGGATGTGCGCGAGGATCCGCGCGCTCGCGTCGACCGGCGAGATCCGACGCGTCGGCTCCGCGTCCGGTGCATCTGCTGCGCCCCACGGAAGGATCGGCGCAAGGCGATCCACCGCGGCATGCGAGAGCCAGCTCTTCGCCGACGCCACGAAGCGCCCCACCACCTCGGCGCCACGCTTTCGCGCGAGCTCACCCGCGACCCAGTCGGGATCGCCCTCCACCTCGCCGGCGACCGGCGCGTAGAGACACGACGGAAGGATCGCGAGCGACTCGCGCTCGCGCGAGGTCACGAGCTGCGTCACCTCGAAGATGCGCGGATCCGGCGCGCCTTTGCGCTTCGGATCGATCTCGGCGTACGCCACGACGGTGTGCGTCGTTCCGAGATCGATGCCGACGACGAAGCGCGATGCCATCGTTCGTCCTTCGTTCAATCCGCGCGGACGCTCAGCTCGACCTTCCAGCGCTCGTCCTTCTTCCGCGGCTGGAGCGGCACCGCTTCGAGAAGCAGCGTCCCGACCTCGGTGACGCTCGAGCGAAGGCGCACCGGAACGACGTCGCCCTGGCTGCGGCCTTCGGCGGGCAGATCGACCTCGATCGGCGCGAGCTCGTCGAGCTCGTCGGACTTCCAGCGCTCGAGCGCCGTGCCGACGGCATCCTTGCGACGCACGCTCGAGCCGAAGAAGCGGAAGCGCACCTTCTCGCCGACCACGACGCCCAGCTCCTGACCGGGCACCTCCGCCGCGGTGCCTTCCTCCATGCCGAACGGTGCGACGCACAGCGCGGTGACAGGCGGCTCGAGCCCAGGGATCGCGGGGACCGCGCCCTCGATGCCCACGTAGTACGCGCGGCCCGTGCCGCCGCGGATCCGAACGCCGCGACCACGACGCGCGAGCCCATACGCCGCCGCGCCGCGTGCCACTGCGAGATCGAGATCGGTCCCCTCGAGCACGCGGGGGGCGGGCGCCCCTTCGCTCTCCATCCACGTCGCGAGATTCGACACGAGGCGCTCGCGGAGCACGCCGCTCTTCATCACGCCGCCGTTGAAGAGGATACGTGTAGGATGCAACATCTTCGGAACGGCGCCCTTCTTGCCGCCGCCACCGAGCTTGCCGAGCGCATCGGCATGGCGCGCCAAGAGCGCCGCGAGATGCTTCGTCACCGCGGGATCCTGCGCGTAGGGCAGACCGAGCTGCGTGAGCGCGGCGCGCGCACGCGTCGTCGGACGCGCCTCCGCGTCGACGACCGGGAAGAAGCCGTCGACGATGGCGTTCGCGACCTCGTCGCGCGTCAGCTCCGCACGAAGCGTCGAGCCCACCAGCTTGCTGCCTTTGCCCGCGATGGCGATGGGCGCGGTCTTCGCCTTGTTGTCGCCGAGGAGCCTCTCCTTCGCGGCGCGCGCGGCATGCTGGAGCGCGACGCGCTGCCAGCGATCGAGCTCCAGCGTCTTTCCCGCAGCCTCGGCGTCCGCCACCATCTTCTGCTCGACGACGTGCGCGAGCAGCAGATCCATGTTGTCGCCGCCGAGCAAGATGTGGTCACCGACGGCGACGCGCTCGAGAGCGAGCTCGCCCTCCTTCTCGACCGCCGCGATGACCGAGAAGTCGGTGGTGCCGCCGCCCACGTCGACGACGAGCACGGCATCGCCGACCTTGACGTCCTTGCGCCAGTCGTCGCCGCGCATCGCCAGCCAGGCGTAAAATGCGGCTTGCGGCTCCTCGAGCAGCGTGAGCTCCTCGAGGCCGGCAGCATATGCCGCTTCGGTGGTGAGCTCGCGCGCAGCGGCATCGAACGACGCCGGCACGGTGAGCACCACGCTCTGCTTCGAGAGCGCCAGCTCCGGATCGCCCTTCGCGACCACGTGATCCCACGCCTCGATGAGGTGCTCGAGGTAGCGCCACGAGGCCTCGACGGGGCTGATGCGCTCCACGTCTTCCGGAGCGCCCGCCGGAAGGATCGCGCCGCGGCGATCGACCGTGGGATGGCAGAGCCAGCTCTTCGCGCTCGCGATGACGCGTGCCGGAGCATCGACGCCGCGCGTGCGTGCATGCTCGCCGACCACGTACGTGCGCTTCTTGTCCCAGGGCAGCGCCTGCGGACCGTCGCTCTCGTGCGCGACGTAGAAGAACGACGGCAAGAGCTCGCGCGACTCGACGGTGCCCTGCGCGACGAGCTGCGGGATACCCAGCACCTCGACCGGCGCAGAAGGCGCCGTCGCGTCCTCTCGAATGGGCGCGTATGCGAGCGCCGTGTGCGTGGTGCCGAGGTCGATGCCGACGACGTAACGGGGCGCGCTCACAGCTCCACCTCGGCCTGCGCGAGGATGCGCGTGTCATGTCCGTCGACGGCCGTAGGCATCGTGATGTCGGCAGCCTTCCACCCGCGATGGCGCAGCGTACCGGAGTAGGGTCCCTTGCCCTGGACGTTGCCGGTCAGCTTGACCGCGGACGCGTCGAGCGGCTCGGAGAGCGTGACCTTCGCCCCCTCCTCTTCCGTGCGTACCGGCTCGAGCTTCACGTGCTCGCGGATCGCCTTGCGGCAGCCGGCATGCACCACGCGCGCGGCAGCGCCGATGTCGGCGTCGGCGAAGCTCGCGACGTCCTCCTCGAGGAAGTCGACGAAGCGCCCTTCGCGCTGGAGCAACGCGAGCAGTTGAAGCGCCGCGTCATGGCTCGGCGGTGCCGGCTCGGGCTTCGGCTGGGCCTTGGCCGGCAGCTCGGGGGGCTCCGGCTTGGCCGCCGGGAGCGCCTTCGGCGCATGGAGCTGGGCGGCGTATTCTCCGTTGAAGAGCACGCGGAAAAAGACGACATACGCGAACCACAGCCGCGTCAGGAAGGGGAGCTGGGACGGGTCTGACACGGCGCGCAGCTTACTACGATGTTGCCCTCGGCGCGGTCCTTCGCTACGAACAAGAGCGCTAGGATCATGGCCCAAAAGCGCATCCATCTCGTCATCCGCGGCCGTGTGCAGGGCGTCTATTTCCGCGCTGCCGCGCAGCGTGAGGCGCGGCGGCTCGGCGTCACCGGCTGGATCAAGAACCGCCCCGACGGCAGCATCGAGCTGGTCGCGGAGGGCGACGAGGACGAGATCAAGGAGCTGTCGACCTGGGCCAGCCACGGTCCCTCGACTGCCCGCGTCGACCACGTCGACACCCGCTGGCGTGGCTATACCGGGGAATTTCCCGAGTTCCAGATCATCGAATGAGCCAGCGCCGCCGGGCGTTTCTTCTCGCGAAGATGGCGAAGACGAAGACCGCGGTCCTGGGCTTACTGGCGCTCCTCGCCGCGGCGGCACCGGCCGCAGCGGACACGCCGCCGCCTGCGGCGCCCGCGGCGTCCGGGACTGCGGCGACTGAATCAGGCATGAGCGTCGAGGAGCTCGAGCGGATGCTCACGCCGCTCGGCGCGGACGACGCTGCCGCCCGCAAGGGCGCCGCGAAAGCCGTGGGCGAGCTCGGGCCGGACGCAGTCCCCGCGATCACCAAGAAGCTCGCCGAGCTGCGGAAGACCAGCACTGCCGCCGCCGTCGGCGCCGCCGTGAAGCAGGCGAAGGGCGTGGATCTCTGCGACGGGCTGCTCGAGCTTCCGAAGCCCGAAGGGAGCGTGAAGACCGCGCTCGTCACCGCCGCGCTGATCCGTGCGCTCGCGCATGCCGGCACGACGCCCGCCGTGCGCCAGCTCGTGAAGGCGGCGGGCGATCATGGCGGCGCGTTCCG
>JAXDMI010000183.1:0-4472 GCA_034666145.1 Myxococcales bacterium
CGGACAGCGCGACGTGGGTAGCTACGTCGGCACGGCGACGTGCACGAACCCGCTCTTCGCGGCGGCGCTTCCGTCGAGCGCGGGAGACGAGCTCTGCCATCTGCCGACGGGCCCGCGCGGCAAGGACTTGGTCGTCTTCGCGCTCATCGGCGGCGTGCCCGAGAGCTTCGCGGGTGCGTCGCCGGACTGGGCGAAGATCCTCGGCGCCGATCCCGGTGCGTACAACTACGCGGGTATCGACCCGCACATGATCCAGTCCGCCTCCGCGCGCGTCGGTCTTCCGCCGCCGTCGGCCACGCGCGGTGACAACGGCACCGACCCGATCAACGGACGCGAGTGGGACACCGCCGCGAACGACTTGCAGTATGCATGTACCTTCGAGCTCCCGACGCCACACACCTGCACTGCGCAGGACACGAGCTGCGAGTGCGCAGACGCGAGCCGCAACCCGCCGCTCTGCGGCGCGACGATCGGGCAGCAGGTCAGGGGCAAGGCGTATCCCACGGTGCGCGAGATGCGCGTCGTGAAGGAGCTCGGCGACCGAGGCATCCTCGGCTCGATCTGCCCGACCAATCCGGCCTCGGGCTACGCGGGAACGTTGACGACGCTGGCCGACCGCCTCGCGCCGCGCATCAAGTAGTCGGAGCGATCAATCGGTGCAGGGGACGTCGGCGTAGGGGTCGACGTCGTCGCGCTTGCGCTGCGGCACGACCGCCACCTGGAGGCGCGTCTCGCTGGCGCGCCGTACGTCGCGAGCGCTGTCGGCCTTCTCGTCGCGCTTGTCGTCACGCCCATGAGCTATGGGGAGATGACGCGACGCGACTTCTTTGTTGGCGAACATGGCTGACATAGACGCAAGCTACGTGCCCCATCGAGCGTGGTCACGAATCCGGCTCAAATGCCCGATGACGCAGTGCGCGTGCGCATCCGCATTCGCAGTCGAGCGTGAACGGCGTGCCGCGTACCGTGGGGTGCTGGACGCACGGTTGTCGGCAGCCGGTAACACCGACGTCCCGCGGGGCTAGGATTCGACGCAGCTCGTCATGGCAGCAAGGCAAGGCGGATCGAAGCTCGGCGACTATCGCCGCAAGAGGCGGCCCGAGGCGACCAACGAGCCGTTCGGCGGGGAGCTGCCCGGCGAGGCACGCGCGGGCGAGGGGACGCTGTCGGGTGCGTTCGTGGTGCATCTGCATGATGCGACCAGGCGTCACTACGACCTGCGCCTCGAGGTGGGCGGCGTGCTCGCGAGCTTCGCCGTGCCACGAGGGCCGAGCCTCGATCCGGACGACAAGGCGCTCGCGGTGAAGACCGAGGATCATCCGATCGAGTACCTCGACTTCGAGGACGTGATCCCCGCGAAGCAATACGGCGCCGGGGCGATGATCGCGTGGGATCGCGGGCTCGTCGATTACCTCGAAGGCCCCGCCGAAGAGGAGATCGCGAACGGCAAGATCCACGTCGAGCTGCGCGGGATGAAGCTGCGCGGCCGCTATGCGCTCGTGAAGCTCGCGAAGAGCGCAAAAGGCGACGAGTGGCTGCTCTTCAAGAAGGCCGACGAGCACTCGAACAAGGAGCGAGTCATCGTCGACGAGCTCCCGCGCTCCGTGCTGTCGGGTCTCACCGTCGACGAGCTCGAGGATGCCGACGCGATCGCCGAAGCGCAGATCGAGCACGCGCGCTCGCTCGGTGGCGTGAAGCTCACCGCGCGAGCGGTGAAGGAGCTCCTCGCGCCGGAGCGCTCGCCGCTCGTGATGCCCGCGCAGCACGGCAACGTGGATGCGAAGGACGACAGCGGGTGGATCTACGACGCCGAGCTCGAGGGCGTCCGCGTCCTCGCGGCCCGCGACGGCGACGTGGTGACGCTCCACATCTTCGACGCGAGCGGCGTGGGTCAGCCGATCGAGGCGTTCTATCCCGACGTGGTGCGGGCGCTGCGCGCGCTGCCGGCTTCGCGCATCGTCCTCGACGGCGAGCTCGTGGCCTTCGACGCGAGCGGTCATCCGAGCGTGAAGCTGCTCGCGCAGCGCGTGGAGAAGATCGCCAAGGGCGATACCCATCGCGCGACGACGGTGACGCCGGTGGTGCTGGTCGCGAAGGACCTCCTCGCGCTCGGAGACGTCGACGTGCGACGCGTTCCGCTCACCAAGCGACGCGCGCTGCTCGCGCGCGTGCTGCCCGAGCTCGGCTTCTTGCGCGCGTCACCGCCGCTCGAGGGAGCGCTCGCGCCGATCCTCGGATTCTGCACGGAGCACGGCGTACCGGGCGTCGTGGCAAAGAAGAAGTCGGCGCCGTACGCGAACGACGCAGCGTCGTGGATCTACGTACCGACGGGGTCGACACCGAGGCCACGCACCGCCGTCGATCATCGCGCGGCGGACGCGCGCGCCGTCCTGCGGCGCGTCGAGGTCACGAACCGCGCAAAGCTCTTCTGGCCGGAGGAGGGCTACACGAAGGGCGATCTCTGCGACTACTACGCGAGCGTCGCGGAGGTGATCCTCCCGTATCTCGCCGACCGTCCCGTGATCCTCGTGCGGTATCCGGACGGCATCGCGGGAAAGAATTTCTACCAGTGGAACGTGCCGCCCGGCATGCCGGCATGGGTGCGGACGCTCTCGGTGGCCGACGAGAACGACGAGCCGAAGCGCGGCTTCTTGCTCGATGACGCTTCGACGCTCCTCTACATCGCGAACCTCGCCTGCATCCCGCTGCACATCCTCGCGTGCCGCGTGCCGCGTCTCGAGCAGGCGGACTTCTTCACGGTCGACTTCGACGTGAAGCAATCGGAGCTGAAGCACGCCATCACGCTCACGAAGCGACTCCACGAGCATCTCGACGCGATCGGGCTCCCGAGCTTCGCGAAGACGTCAGGGCAATCGGGTCTGCACGTGCTGGTGCCGCTCGGCGAGGGCCAGAGCTTCGCGACGGCACGCGCGCTCGCAGATCTGCTGGGCAAGCTCCTCGTCGAGGAGTTTCCCGACATCGCGACGATGGAGCGCATCGTCGCGCGTCGCGGGCCGCGGGTGTACGTCGACACGGGGCAGACGGGGCAGACGCGCGCCATCGTCGCGCCGTGGTCGGTGCGCGCCGTGGTGGGAGCGACGGTGTCGACGCCGCTCGCCTGGGAGGAGGTCGATCATGGGCTCGACCCGCGCGCGTTCACGATGAAGACCGTTCCGGCGCGCATCGCAAAGCACGGCGACCCGATGCGCGGGCTCGTCACGGCGAAGCCCGACGTCGCGCGCGCGGTGGCGAGGCTCTCCGAGCTCGTCGCGCCGACGAAGCGGTCAGGCCGCCGGCGCGATCGGTAACGTGATCTCGAAGCTCGTGCCGTGCTCGTCGGAGCCGACGCACGCGATGGTGCCGCCCTGGCCCTCGACCAGCGTGCGCGCGGTGACGAGACCGAGGCCGAGGCCGAGCGGCTTCGTCGTCACGAGCGGCTCGAAGAGCCGGCCGCGCACCTCCTCGGGAATCCCCGTCCCGCTGTCGCCGATCCGCACGACGACGGTTGCGTCGCGGAGCTCGGCGTCGATCGCGAGCGTGCCGCCTTCCGGCATCGCCTCGATGGCATTTCGCAGCAGGTTGAAGAGCGCGCCTTGCAGCTGATCGCCGTCGACGGCGATGCTGGGGAGCTCGGGCATGCGGCGCACGACGGTGACCGTGGGCGGCACGCTCTGCGCTTCGAAGGCCTGCTCGACGAGGGACGCGACTGACGTGAGGCGGCGGACCGGCACGCGGATACGCGCGTAGTCGAGGAGGTCGGTGATGATCTGGTTCGCGCGCTGCACCTCGTCGTGGATGATCGCGATCGCCTGCACGATGTCGTTCTTCTCGGCCCCTTCGGTGGGCGCCGCGAGCGAGGCTTCGTGGTCGCGGAGACGGCGATCGAGGATGTACGCGGCGTTCTTGATCGCGCCGAGCGGGTTGCGGATCTGGTGGGCCACGCCGCCGGCGAGCCGTCCGAGCACCGCGAGACGCTCCTTGCGCACGAGATCCTCCTGCGCGAGGGCGAGCGCGCGGGTGCGCTCCGCGACGCGTTGCTCGAGCTGCTCGGTGCTGAGCCGGAGGTCCTCCTGGATGGCCTTGAGCCGCGTGATGTCGCTGATGATGCCGATGATATGGGTGACCTCTTCGCCGGCTCCTCGCAGCGGCACCTTGCGGGTCGAGAGGACGCGACGCTCCCCTCCGCCGTCGGTGAGCACCTCTTGGTCGACGATGACCTCGGCGGCGGTCGAGAACACCTCGATGTCCTTCGCACGGTAGAAGTCGGCGGTCTTTTCGGGGAGGAAGTCGTAATCGGTCTTGCCGAGGATGCGCTCCATCGGATGACCGGCGATCCGGACGAGCGCGCTGTTGACGAGCACGTAACGGAACTGCCGATCCTTCACGAAAATGGGATGCGGCACCTGCTCGACGAGGTCCGCGAGGAACTCCAGCGGCGAGGCGGTGGCGGGCAGGAGCCACCCAGGAGCGCG
>JAXDMI010000184.1:0-9713 GCA_034666145.1 Myxococcales bacterium
GCGCTGGTCACCGATGGTCTTCCGCGTCTTCGGCGTGACCTCGGCGATCTCCTCGGTGGTGTTCATCCACTACCTGGGCGTGTTCTCGCCGGTCACGGTCGTCGTGGTGATGGGGCTCTCGTTCTTCGGCCTCGGCGACGACTCGAAGATCGCCGTGCCGCTGTCGATTGCCGTCGCGTTGCAGTACCTCGGCTCGGCGCTGCTCATCACGTTGGGGATCATCCCGGATCTCGGGCTCTTCGTGCCGGCCAACGTCCCGCAGCCGGCGAAGATCGCGATGCTCGGCATGGTGACGGCGACCATGCTCATGGTGCTCTGGCAGGCGCGACTCGGTCGGCGCGCCACGCTCGAGGCCATCGAGCGGTCGAACGAGGCCGTGCGTCTCGCCCGCACGCGCGAGGCACAGCTCGAAGAGGCGAAGGAGAACCTCGACGCCGCCATCCGGGCCGGCGCAGGGAAGAGCGGTCGTTACACGGGAACGAGCGCCGGGCGCTTTCGCCTCGATCACATCGTCGGCCGTGGCGCCATGGGTGAGGTGTATTCTGCACGCATCGGTGACACCAACGATCGCGCCGCGGTGAAGCTGCTGCACATCGGCAAGCTCGAAGAGCCGGAGCTGGTGAGCCGCTTTCTCCGCGAGGCGGAGGTCGCGCAGCGGGTGCGTGGTCCGAACCTCGTGAACGTGCTGGAGGTCGGCAACGCGCAGGACGGCTCGCCGTACATCGCGATGGAGCTCCTCGAGGGCAGTGACCTCGCAACGCTGCTCCGCGATCGACCGAGCCTCGCGATGGCCGAGGTCGTGACGCTCGTCGACGACCTGGCGCGTGGCCTCGAGATCCTGCACGGCGCCGGCGTCGTGCATCGCGACCTGAAGCCCGCGAACCTCTTCCTCTCGCAGGGCCCGCCGCCGAAGTGGAAGATCCTCGACTACGGCGTGTCGAAGCTGCGCGAGTCGACGATGACCGAGGACCAGGTCGTGGGAACCCCCGGCTACATGTCCCCGGAGCAAGCGCAGGGCGGCAAGGTCGACGCCCGGTCGGACATCTTCGCGCTCGGTGCCGTCGCGTATCGGACCATCACCGGCCGTCGTCCGTTCACGGGCATCGGCACGCCACAGTTGCTCTATCAAGTGGTGTACGCGCAGCCGGTGCGCCCGCGGGAAATCCTGGCGTCGATACCGCGTGACGTGGAGCTCGTGCTGGCCATCGCGCTCGCGAAGCGGCCGGAGGCGCGCTTCCCCACGAGCACGTCGTTCGCTACTGCAATGCGGCTCGCGTCGCAGGGGGCACTGGATCAGAAGATGCGGACTCACGGAGAGCGGATCGTGAAGGCGGCTCCGTGGTCGAAGAACGTGGAGTGACGAGCGGCGTGACGGGCTTCTCGCTCACGCCGAAGAGCATGCAGGCTGCACCGATCGCGAGGCCGCCGAACAGCACGTTGAAGCCGGCGGCGTAGCTGTTGCCGCTCCACGTGATGACGTAGCCGATGATGATGTTCGTCAGGAAGCCGCCGATCTGGCCGCCCATGTTGATGAAGCCCGAGCCGGAGCCCATCAGCTTCGGCGGCAAGAGGACCATCGGCATCGCCCAGATCGCGCCCACCGCCATGAAGAGGAGGAGCCCGGCGATGCACTGCATCACCATGAACCCGGTGGCGTCGGCGACCTGCGTGAAGCCGAAGAGCGCGAGGCCGCCCAGCAGCTGACACGCGAGCACGAGGACCTTGCGACGGCCGCGGAACCAGCGATCCGAGACCCAGCCCGACGTCATGCAGCCGACCGCGCCGAACGCGAACGGCAACGACGCGGCGAGCGCCATGCCCTTCAGGTCGAGGCCCTTCACCTTCATCAGGTAGCTGGGCAGCCAGTTCAGCCAGCCGTACATCGTGATGTTGCCGGCGAGCGCCGTGAAGAAGAGCGCCCACACCGAGCGCGACTTCAGCAGCTCGCGGAACGAGCCCGGCTCGCTCGCGTTAACGGGCGTCGCGGCAAGCTCGCTGGCGACGTCGGCGCGGTGCTGAGCGATCTCCTTCGCGCCGGCGCGAGGGTGCGCGGTGACCGAGTCGTGGATGAATCGATACGCGAGCAGGAGCGCGACGAGACCGATGGCTCCGAGCAGGTAGAACGCCGAGCGCCAGCCGTACGTCTTCAGCACCGGCGCCAGGAGAATGGGCGTGAGCGCCGGACCGATGGCGATCGAAGACAAGACGAGCGCGTTGGCGGTGGCGCGGTTCTTCTTCGTGAACCACTGGCCGATCACCTTCCACACCGACGCCGGGAAGAGGCCTTCACCGACGCCGAAGAGGAAGCGCGTCACGAGCAGCACGGCGAGCCCGCTCACCACGCCGGTGAGGCACGTGAAGACCGTCCACCACGCGAGCGCGATCAGGATCACCTTGCGCGGTCCGATGCGGTCGGCGAGCAGGCCACCGGGGATCTGGAAGAGAGCGTAGCCGGCGAAAAAGGCGCTGAGGATCCAGCCGATCTTGTCGGCGCCCACCGCGAGGTCCTTCGCCATGAACGGCACGGCCATGTTGATGGCCATGCGATCGAGCCAGGCCACGAGGTAACAGGTCATCAGCACGAGGCCGACCTTGGAGCTGGCTTTCATCGCTATCTACCGCCCTTTTTCTCGACGTATGCGCTGTCAGGATCGTGTCAGTTCATGATGAAGCGGAGCGCGAGGATGCCGGACTTCTCGCCCGTCGCGGCGCTGTACTCCTGCTTCGTGTCCCAGAACGCGAAGCGCAGGCCGAGCGAGACGTTCGGCGCGACCCAGAAGGTGCCGCCGAGGTTCGCGTAGTGATTGGTGGTGACGAGCCCGTTGCCGATCTGGAACTGGACCTGCTGGTACTGGACGCCGAAGCCGTCCGCGCAGTCGTACGCGCACTGGAAGCGACGCGCGACGTCGATGTCGATGCCGCCGCCGAGGTTCACTGCCTGGTAGCGATCGGCCGCGCGCTTCGAGAGGTCGTTGGCGACGAGCGTGTCGTTGCGCGTGTACGCGCCGCTCAGGAACGGCACGAGGACGCCGTCGAGCAGCTTGAGGCGCATCGTGCCGCGGATGTTGTAGCCGCGGATGTGATCGTCGCTGCCGGAGTTGGTGTTCGTGTTCACGTCGAACCCCTGAACGGCGATCTTGGCGTCGACGTACTGCGTGTCGACCAAGACGGCCGGCGTGAGCATCATGATGTGGAAGGTGTCGTCCGGGAAGTGGTTCGCGACCTGTCCGACGGACTGATACGCCTGCGTGTAGAAGCGCTCGAACGGCGGATAGGAGCCGCCGATCATGAGGCTCGACGTCGTCGCGATCGGGTTGCCCGCGTTGAACGTGAGCGCGAGGCGAAGGCCCTTCACGACCTCGAGCTGACCGCGGACACCGTTGCCGAGATTGAAGCCGTCGAAGAGGAGCGGGTCGCGCGTGGCGGTGTCCTGGAGGAACGTCTCGGCGATGTGCGCCGAGAAGAAGTCGACGCTGGCTTCGTCGATGAGTCGTCCGGCCTCGACGCGCCAGACGCCGCGATGGAGACGCACCACCTGCTGGCGGACCTGCATCGCGGCCTGACCTTCGTAGGCGCTCGTGCCGTGGAGGCTCGTGCCGCCGGAGGCCATGAACTCGCTCTCCGCGTCGACGAGATCGGACCACGCCGCCTTCGCGCCGAGTCGGCCGAGCGCGAAGGTGCTCACGCGGTTCTCCTTCGTCTCCTCGGGGCGGCCCTTCGGGATGTCGTACTTGAGGCCGCCGCTGATGAGGAAGTACGGCCGCACGATGAGCCCGGGCTGCGCCGGAGTCGCGGCGCTCGGCGGTTCGATGGCGAGCGACTCGCCGCCTTCGCCGCGGGGAACGGCAGGAGCAGGCGGAGGTGTCGGCGCGGGCGGAAGGGGCGGTGCCGGTGCCGGCGTCACTTCGGGCTCGGGCTTGACCGGCTCCGGTTCGCTCGGCTGCGCTGCAGCGACGATGGTGGTGGGCGCCGCGTTGACGACGGTGACGGGAGCAGCGCGTGCTTTGCGCGGTCTCGGGGCAGCGGCCGCCGGAGCGGGAGTCGTCTCAGGCGCCGTTGCGAACGCGGACGCTTCGAGGCTTGCGAGCGCGAGGACTGTCGCGACCGCCGTGAACAATTGCTTCTTCATCACTGGTCTCCGCCGAGCGCCTTCACGATGATCTTCAGCGCGGCATCGCTTCGGATTGAGCCCATGTGGTTCTTGAAGAGGCCGTTGTAGAAGTAGTTGGAGAGATCGTTGTCGGTGAGGCTGATGGTCGTGTTGTTGGCGCCGTTCAGCTTCGAGCTGCCCTCGGAGACGAACTCGTCCTGATACGTGCCTTCCGACACGTCCTTCATCACGACGGTCGTGTACGAGACCTTGTGTCCGCCACAGACGGCCTTCTGTCCGAACGCGGTGTCGGAGTCGCTGCACGGTGTCTCCCACGCGCCGTCGGGGCCGTTGTTGGGAGCGAGGAACACGGTGGGCTGGAACGACACGCGGTCGCCGAGCTCGCACGCGATCTTTCCGCGCATGGTGGGGTTGCTTCCGCAGAGCGTGCGGAACGAAGAGACGCCGTGATGCGAGCCGGCTGCGAAGACCAGGTCCTTGAAGTGCTCGTAGGGCTTCTTGCCTTCGCGATGGAGCCGGCGGAGCGCGTCGCGCGCGATGGTCGGTCCGACGGAGAACGCGACGAGCGAGAGCTGGCGATCCGGGAAGGCGGTCATGACCGACTCGATGAAGTGCTGCACGATCGGGACGGCCCAGCCGTGATCGAAGTTCTGCCCGGCGTTCTCCGTCTTGTTGTTGCCCTTCGGGTCGTCGGTGAGGTCGTAGCGAACGTCGACTGCGAGCACGCGGAAGTGCTGTGCGGAGAGGCGATCCGCGAGCATCGGTAGGGCCATCGGGTCGCCCACGGGGAAGCTCTCCCAGTCGGCGGGCGTCGACGAGTTGCCGTGCACGAGGAGGACGATCGGCTTGGTCGTGTCCTCGGCGACGAGCGGGTAAGCCTTCGCTGCGCACTTGTAGCCGGGGATGGTGGCGGGCACGTAGGCGCTCGCCTTGCGCGTATCGAGACCGACCACGCTGCAGCCGGGATGACCATTGAGGTCGCGGTACGGGATGCCGTCCTTGTTGCCTTCGTTCTTCGTCGGGTCGCCGACGACTGCGGCGGCCTCCACGCCGCCGTCGCCGGCCGGTCCGACGCCGCTCGACGTGAGGCAGCCCGCGCCGAGGCACAGCGTGGTGGCAGCGAACGCGCTACCGGCGAGGGCGCTGGCCGCGCTGCTCTTCGCGTTCGTACGACGAGAGCGCGTACGAACGATCGCGACGATCAGGGCGAGGAGACCGCCGAGCAGCGCGAGGGGAGCGAACGACGTCGAGGCTCCGCCTCCGAGCGGACCGGCGACGGTGCACGTGCCTCCTGCGCCAGGTGCCGGAGCTACGCCGTTCGCGCCCGCGCTTCCGCTCGAGCCCGCGCCTGCGTCGCCACCGATGCTGCCCGAGCTCGACGATGACGAAGAAGTGACGCCGCCGCTGGTGCCCGGCTGCTTGCCGGCGTCGGCGCCGCCTTCGGCGCCGCCTTCACTCACGCCTCCGTCACCGCCGGCGCCCGGCGTCGTGATCCCGAAGAACGAGGCGATGCGCGCGGCGGCGCAGATTCCCTTGTCGAAGGCGTACGTCGCCGTCGCGCCGCAGCCGGCGGTGGGCGCGACGGGAACGCCGTGCGCCATGCCCGCGACCTCGTACGTCTCGACCAGCACCTTGCCGGTGGAGTCATTGTAGACTGCATGCGATTGACCGTCGACGGTGTCGGCGACGGGCGTGACCGTGTCGACGCCGTGCACGCCGGTCCACTGCTTCACGAGCTCCATGCGATTCGCGGGCGCGACGGTGGTGTCGGCGCTGCCTTGCCAGATCGACATGCGCGGCCACGGTCCGGTGAAGCCGGGATCGGCGGCCTTCACGAGCGCGGCCCAGTCGGCGGCCGTCTTCGTCTTGCCCGGCTTGATGCAGCCGTTGATCTCGCTGTACGTGGTCGTGCAGTCGTAGGGCAGGCCCGCCATGGTGGCGGCGCCGGCGAACACCTCGGGATACGTCGCGGCCATGATGGCCGCGGTGCCGCCGCCTGCCGAGAAGCCGACGACGAAGACGCGCGTGGGGTCCGAGCCGTGATCTGTGATGGCCTGATCGACCATCTGCTTGATCGAGAGGTTCTCGCCCTTGCCGCGCTGGAGGTTCGACGGATCGCCGAACTCGCCCGCCCAGTTGAAGCAGCGCGCCGCGTTGTTCGCGGTCTGCTGTTCGGGATAGACGACGAGGAAGCCGGCTTGGTCGGCGAGCTCGCTCCATCCCGTGGTCGCCATGTCCGCGGCGGTCTGCGCGCAGCCGTGGAGCACGAGGACCAGCGGTGCGTTGGCCGGCAATGCCGTCGGCAGGTGCACGAACATCTTGAGCGCGCCCGGGTTCGTCCCGAAGGAGGTGACCTCGGTGATCGATGCGCTGAGCGCGCTCGATGTCGTCGCTACCGGCGTGTCGTCGGACCCGCGATCGACAGGACGCGACGCACACGCCGGAGCGCAGGCGACGAGAGCAAGGAACGTGACCGGGAGGAGGTAGGGAATTCGGCGCATCGCGATCGCCGCATCAGCAGGGGACGTGCCACGCGGCGCCGGTGCCTGCGCTCTTCGGGCCTCACCGGCCGATCGCTCGCGTTCCATGCGCGATCACGGATCCCCCGTGAAACATGGGCTCCCGAAGCGCGTCGCCCCTGACGCGCCCGCGTCCTCGAACGCGCGCGTCACCAAAGACGCGGGCGTCCCCCCCGACGCGCCCTCCCCCGACCCAGGGTCATTTCGGGGTCCCCTGACCCTCGGTCATTTCGCTCGCAATGACCCAGGGTCATTTCGGGCTCTCCCGACCCAGGGTCATTTCGGGTCTCCCGACCCAGGGTCATTACGCTCGAAATGACCGAGGGTCAGGTAGGGGTCAGGTCACGGCGTGCAGCGCGTATCGCCGGCAACCACGAGGCACGCCCAGCTCGCGGGCACACCGTTCTGCGGACACGCGGCGGTGCACGGGGGCTTTTCGCACTCACTGAGAAACGTCATGACAGCCGAGGTGAAGTCGCTCGTTTTCGTCGAGCCCGCGCTCGTCACGATGACGTCGCATCCGCACTCGTCTTTCACGGTCGTCGTGCATTGGCCGGCCGTGCCGATCTGACACTCGCGCGCCTTCTTCCGCTTCAGCGTGACGTCGTCCCCGAGCGCCTGGCACGCCGCGGCCTCGGGCGAGAGCGGCGCGTCGGTCGGGACGCTGCCGTCCGCTGCGTCGACAGGAGCGAGTGCGTCGGTGACATCCACGCCGCCAGCCTCGGCGGCGATCGATGCGTCGCCGGGATCGGGCCGTACCGACCAGTCGAGCGAGCACGCGCTGAGCACCGCCGCCGCGACCAGCGCCGGCGTGAGGACGACGACGCGAGCGATCCGCGCTCGGGCGCGACACACACGACGCGTGCGACGATCGACGGGGCTCGCGGGCGGCACGGCAACGAGATGCTACCATCCCGGCGCTGATGGGCCCGTCGTCGTTCCGACTCGACAAGGGAGACGCGTCTCCGCCTGCACCTCGCGCGCTGCTTCGGCTTCGCGGGGCGCTCGCGTCCGTGGCTCTCGCGTCTGCGGTCTGCGTCCTGCTCGTCGATTCGCCGGCATTTGCGGGCGAAAATGGCCCGAACGCGGCCGAGCCCGGCGTCGATCGTGCGCGCGCTGCCTATGACCGCGGCGTTCGCGCGCATGCTCTCGGCGATCATGCCGGCGCGGCCCGCGCCTTCGCCGAGGCCGATGCGCTGGCCCCGAAGGCCGCGTCGCTCGAGGCCGCGCTCGAGTCGGCGATGAAGGCCGACGATGCCGTCCTCGGCGCCGAGCTCGTCGAGCGCGCCGACGGTCGCGCGCCGGACGCCGGGCTCCGCACCACGCTCGAAGCCGCGCGGAGACGATTCGCCGGGCGCACCGGCAAGATCCGCATCGACTGCGCCGGCGAAGCGCGATGCCTGGCGGCGGTGGACGGAGCTGCGGCGGATGCGCGAAAGCCGATCTTCGTCGGTGCGGGTCCGCACGCGGTCGTGGTGCAGCGAGGAAGCGAGCGGTTCGAACGGCTCGTGGACGTGAAGGCGGAGCAGATCGTGGTGGTCGCTGCGAGCGCGGACGCGGGTGCGGGGGCGAGCGCGGGTGCGAGCGCGGGAGCGGGAGCGGGAGCGGGAGCGGGAGCGAATCCGCCCGGGGAAGAGGCGCACGGGATTTCGCGCGGATGGTTTTGGCTCGGGCTGGGCGTGACTGCCGTGCTCGGAGGCGCCACGGTGATCAGTGGGCTCGACGCGGTCGCGAAGCACGATCACTTCAAGAGCGGCGGATGCGCCAACGGTGCGAGCGGGGAGGTGCCGGTCGATTGCGGCGATCTCAGCTCCGCAGGGACACGCGCGCAGACGCGCACCAACGTGCTCCTCGGGGCGACCGCGGTGCTCGCCGTGACGACCGTCGCGATCGGGATCTTCGCGGTGCGGTGGAAGGACGGAACCGAGGCGCGCGTCACGTTCGCGCCGTCGTTCCTCGGCGGAAACGGAATGACGGCCTCGGCCGGGCTCCAGCTCGTGACGCGCTAGACTTCGAGAGCGCATTCGAGATTCGATGAGCCCGCCCACCACGACGCGTCGCTACGAGCCGCTGCTGAAGATCGCCTCCGGCGGCACGGCATCGGTCTACGTGGGCAGCGCGGCGGGCGCGCTCGGCTTCCGGCAGCTCGTCGCCATCAAGCGACCGCACGCGCACCTCGCCGACGACCCGACGTTCTGCGCGGCGCTCGTCGAGGAAGCGCGGATCGCGTCGCGGCTCCATCACGCGAACATCGTCGACGTGCGCGATGTGGAGGTCGACGAGAGCGGCATCCAGCTCGTGATGGACTACGTCGAGGGCGCATCGCTCAGCGAGCTGATTCGCGGCTGGGCGAAGGAGCCGCCCGCGCGCGGTGAGGCAGTGGCGCTGCGCATCGTGCTCGACGCGTGCGAGGGACTGCGCGCGCTCCACGAGCTCACTGGGGACGACAATGCTCCGCTCGGCCTCGTGCATCGCGACGTGTCGCCCGCCAACATTCTGGTGGGGCTCGACGGTGTCGCGCGCATCGCCGATTTCGGTCTCGCGAAGCCGCTCCTCGCCGTCGAGCGCACGACGAGCGAGGGCGCGCTGCGCGGCAAGCTCGGTTACATGGCGCCCGAGTACATCCGCGGCAAGGCGATCGATCGGCGAATCGACGTCTTCGCGATGGGCATCGTGCTCTGGGAGGTGCTCACGCGAAAGCGCCTATTTCGCGGGGAAAACGACGGTGACACGCTCGAACGCGTGCAGACGTTCACGCCGCCGCTCCTCGCAGAGCTGATGCCGCCGCTCGGTGCCGCCGCTTCGGCACTCGACGGCGTCATCGCGCGCGCGCTCGCGAAGGATCCCGAGCTGCGTCTCCCCACCATCGCTGCGCTCTCGGCGGAGCTCGAGAAAGTGGTCCGTGCGCACGACCTCGGCGCGACGCACGCCGACGTGCGCGAGGCCTTCGCGCCGTCGTTGCGCGCGCATCTCGACGATCGCCGCCGTCGCGTGCAGAGCGCGACGTCGCAGCCGCCGGGCGCGCCGATCCCATCGCAGCCTCCGCCGCCAGCGTCGATCCGCCCGACCCAGGGTCATTCGGG
>JAXDMI010000185.1:0-4067 GCA_034666145.1 Myxococcales bacterium
GACCTCCGCTGCGCGCAGCGTGAGAAGCCTCGGGTCTCCACAACCCGCACCGACGAACGTGACCTTCCCCATCGCCACCATGCGCCCCCGCTGAGACTACGCCGCTACTGCGCTGGCGCGCAGGTCGACACGCCCGCGCCGACGATCTTCGCCGGCAGCGAAGCGACGACGTTGACCGAGTTGTCGGCGGGTCGCCAGCGCGTGACGTCGGAGGTCCCGGCGGGCGCGGTGAACATGTAGAAGTCGCCGCCCCAGAACGCGAACGCCCAGCCGGTGCCCTGGCCGACGGTGGGGAACGGCGTCTCCGCGACGACATGCGCGTTGTTGGTGTCGATCTCGCCGATGAACGAAGGCGGCGGACTGCCGCCCGGCATGCCTTGTCCCTGGTTCTTGTTGTAGAATGCAAACAACCGTCCGTCACCCGTGCCGGTCAGCTCGGCGTTCTGGATGTCCGGAAGGAACGGACCGACCTTGGTGAGCGCGAAGGTCGCGGGATCGATGCGCGCGAGCCCAGGCGAAGGCAACGGGTTGCCCATCGGATCGAACACCGACGTGCCCGCGACGAAGAGCGTCTCGGTGGGACCGATGTCGTTCGTCGCGAAGCCCATACCGAACTGACCGAACCCCTGCTGGTTCGGCTGGTACGAAGTCCCGATGCACGCGCCGGTCGCGGTGCTCACGCGGTAGAGGCGCGCGTCGGTGAACTCGACGTACGCGACGCCCTTGCGATCGACGGCCATCGAGAACGGCGTGGCGTTCATGCCGGCCGGACACGCGAGGTTCGAGATGAACTTGAACGTGCCGTCGGTCGGGAAGAAGCTGTAGAGCTCGTTCGCGTCGGTCACGACGTAGACGAGCGTCGCATCGGAGTCCGGGCAGTCGTTGCGGTTGGCATCCGGCCTCGGCATCGCGTCGATCATCGGGAGCGGCGCATCGGTCGGGATGGGGCCGCCGTCGCGGATCGGTGCGCCGTCGGGCAGCCTTCCGCCGTCGATGATCGTTCCGCCGTCGGGCAAGAGCCCGCTGGTGTCGCCATCCGTCCCGAAGAGACCGGTTCGGCTGCCGCACGCGGCGAGCAAGAGGAGGAACGCGGTCCGCGCAAACGGGCCTCGCCGGGGTGACTTCATGGCCGCGCTACGATCGCGCGCATCGCGTTCCGCCACAATGCTCGTGAGCGTCGTGCTGAGCGTTCGATCCACCTCCGATCCAGATGGCCGGCCCTCCCATACCCATCATCTACGGCGTTTTTCGTTGGTGTAGGTATTGCACCCACCCCCAAGCACGATGCTCTCGCGGCTCCGTCACCTCGCTCCTCTCCTCTTCATAGCTGCTGCGGCGTGCGCGGCTCCGGACGACGCCGCCAGCGACGACGGCGGCGAGCCGGCCGACAGCGAGGACGCGCTCGTCCAGTTGAACGAGCCCGACGAGACCGCGTCCGCGACGGCGCTCGCGGCCGCTCCTCTCGATGCCACGGAGGCGAGCGGGCTCCTCGACATCCGCGGCATGGGCGATTCGGGTTGGGCCAACACGCACGAGAAGACGCCGATCGGCGCCGACTTCGGCAAGGCGCTCGATCGCTTCGACGCGACGGGCAAGGGTTACCGCGGCGATCTCTCCTTCGTGAACTGGGAGACGGTCGTCGGCAGCGGATGCAACCAGTTCGCGAGCGTCTACACGCCGGGACTCTCGTACGCGTTCGTGTCGCGCACCGACAACCTCGTGCAGGCGAGCGATCGCGGCTTCAACCTGATCGGTCTCTCGAACAACCACGCGCGCGACTGTCTCGCCTCCGACGACACCTCACTGAAGGGCGAGGTCGCGAGCGCCGCCATGACGGCGAAGAACATCGAGGGCCTCGGCGATCGCAAGTGGCTCATCGCAGGCCTCGCGTCGTCCGCGCACGAGAACGACTTCGCGAAGGCGCGCGTCCGCACCTTCGTCGTGAAGGGCCATCCGGTCCGCGTCGCGTTCGGCAGCATGTACATGGGTCGTCCCGAGTGTCCGCGCGCGGCCTGCGCCGGCGACAAGCGCGCTCTCCTCGAGAGCCTGCGCGACGCGCCAGCCGACATCCGCATCCTCTCGCTCCACAGCATGGGGCCGACCGATCAAGACGAGGCGGTCCGCACCGGCGTCGACTTCGTGAAGAGCTACAACGGCGACGTCGTCTACGGCGAAGGCCCGCACGTCTGGAAGCCCGTCCGCGTCGTTCGCAAGGGCTCGCAGTTCGGCGGCGGCACCGGCGTCGTGTTCGAGAGCCTCGGGAATTTCCTGCACCCGTCGTTGGGCGCGCAGTCGAAGAACTTCATCGGGCGCGCGCTCTACGATCTGCGCACGCTGAAGCTTCGCCAGATTCAGGTGCTGCCCGTCGCGAACGCGGGTCGTGACGTGAAGTGGTCGTCGGTCGACGGCGGCGCGCTCCAGGCGAACCTGCGGTGGTCGCCTGCGAGCCACGGCGTGTACGCGAACGTGAAGCCTTAGCGGCTGCTGAAGCCGACCGGGATGTCGAGCGACGTCGTGTAGCTCATGCCGCCCGCCGCGGCGAAGCTCGCGGCCTTGAGGTTCTCGCTCAGGCATTTGACGACGGCGTTGTTGAGGCCGGTCAGCTGCTTCGGCGTGACGGCCGAGACCTTGCCGTCCTTCTCGATCTTCGCGGAGAGCGTGACCGAGCCTTCGAGCTTCGGGTCCTTCTTCAACCCGTCCTGGTAGCAGCTGTTGAACTTGGGACGCAGCGACGCGATGACCTTGTCCGGCGTGACGACGTTCGGCGTCGTCACGTCCGACGAGACGGTCGTCACCGGCGTCATGACGACGTCCGCAACGGGCGCGGGAGCGGAAGCGGGCGCGGGAGCGGGCGCGGGCGCGGGCTCGGGGGCGGGCGCGGGAGCGGAAGCGGAAGCGGACGCAAGAGCCGGGGCGGGAGCTGCGGGAGCGGGCGCGGCGGCGGGAGGCGTGGACGCGCCGCACGCAAACGCCGTGCATGCGAGAATGGCGGCGACGACGTGGCTCTTCATGGCGCGAACGATACACCCTCTTCGTCGCTCGACGAGCGCATGGCCTTCGTGCGCGCGCACACCGTCGTCGCAGAAGTGCCGTTCGTCCCGGAAATAAGGCTCTTCACGGCCACCGACGTGACGCCGCTCTGGCGCGCGACACAAGCCTGGCTCGGCACGTTCGGCCTCGAGGTCCCGTACTGGTGCGTGCCGTGGGCAGGCGGACAAGCGCTCGCGCGGTGGGTCCTCGATCATCCCGAGTCGGTTCGCGGCCTACGCGTCGTGGACTTCGGTGCCGGCAGCGGCCTCGTCGCCATCGCGTGCGCGCGCGCCGGCGCGAGCTCGGTGCGCGCCGTCGACGTCGATCCGCTCGCCGAAGCCGCATGCCTCCTCAACGCCGAAGCCAACGCCGTCACGCTCGACGTGATCCGCGACGACATCGTCGGCCACGCGCTCGACGCCGACGTCCTGCTCGCCGGCGACATCTGGTACGAACGCGCGCCCGCCGCGCGCTTCGCGAAATGGCTCACGACGCTCGCGACCTCGGGCACGCGCGTCGTGACCGGCGATCCGTGCCGCGCCTACGTCCCGCCCCACCTCCACGAGCTCGCCCGCTACGACGTCCCGACGTGCGCCGATCTCGAATCGACCACCATGCGCGTCACACGGGTCCTCGAGATGCGTGACCCTACTCCCATCCGCCGGCGAGCTTCTTGAGGAGCGCGTCGAGCTGCTCCTTCTCCGCCTCGTCCAGGACCCTCAGCTGCCAGCTCGCTATGCGCCCGAGCGCTTCGACACCGTCCTCGTAGACGTCGTGGCCGGAATCCGTCAGCCGAAGCAGACCTGCGCGCGCGTCCCCGAACGCGGGTCGGATGACGAGCCATCCCAACGAGGTCAGCTGACGAACGAGATGGGTCACGTTCGCCTTCGTGCACCCCAGCAAGCGAGCGAGCTCGCTGGCGGTGACGTTCATGTCGCTCGTCTCGATCATCTGCAACGTGGTGAAATGCCTATACGAGCAGGGCACGTTGTTTTCGACGCTCCTCACAGCGCGAAGTCGCGAGGCGTCCGCGACCG
>JAXDMI010000186.1:0-4755 GCA_034666145.1 Myxococcales bacterium
GCATCTCGATCGGCTTGGGGAGGTACTGCGCGACGTTCTCGTAGGCGGGCTTGCCGCCGATGCACACCGTGTCGAAGGTGAACTCCTCGCCGTCGATGTACTCCTCGCAGCTCGCCTCGCCGACGCCACGCATCTTGACGAGGATCTCGTCGAGCTCCTTGGCGGTCTCCGCCTTGTACGTATCGGCGCTGCCCGCTCCGGCGATCGGCTTGACGATGAGCGGGTAGCCGAATTCCTCGGCGGCGGCGCGCGTCTCGCTCTCGGTGCGGACGCGTCGCGAGCGGGGGACGCGGAGACCGGCGGCGGCGACGCGCTCCTTCATGAGCTGCTTGTCGCGGAAGCCGCGCACGGCATCGACCGACATGCCCGGCATGCCCCAGCGCTCGCGGAGGCGCGCGGCGAGGATGACGAGCGGCTCCCAGTTGGCGAGCACGCGATCGATGCTCTTGCCGCGTAGCCAGGCGGTGACGCGGTCCATGACGTCGTCCTCGGCCATGATGCGTGGAACCTGCAAGTAGTCGTGCAGGTACGGCTTCACGCGGGCGGGCAGCGCTTCACGCGGCGTGTCGCCGACACCGAAGACCTTCGCGCCGACCTCGGCGAGGCCGCGCGTGTACTCGATCATCTCGGGCGGATAGATGGGGGCTAGGAAGACGACCCGCATTTTTGCGGTCTTCTAGCACGATCGCGCCTTCAGCCCTCGGTTCAATCCGCGGGTCCGGCGTCGGGGGAGGGTGGTCTAGCGAAATTGTCGAAACCGGACCTTTTGCTCAGACCAGGGATCACGCAGGCTCTCGTCATGATGCAGCCGGTACCCGTCACGCTCACGACGCCTACGCTGATCGGTCGACACGTGCGTCTCGAGCCGCTCGAAACGGAGCATGCGCCCGCGCTGCTCGCCGCCGCCGACGAGTCGCGCGCGACGTATGCGTTCACCATCGTGCCCGGCGATCTCGCTGCGATGAACACTTGGGTCGCGACGGCGCTCGCGGAGCGCGATGCCGGTCAGTGTCTGCCGTTCGTTGTCCGTGATGCGACGGGCGCCGTCGTGGGATCGACGCGCTTCATGTGCATCGAGACCTGGAAGTGGAGGGGAGACAAGCCGCCCGAGCCGCTTCCGCAGGGACCCGACGCCGTCGAGATCGGCTTCACCTGGTATGCGGAGCGCGTGCAGCGGACAGCGCTCAACACCGAGGCGAAGCTGCTCCTGTGCGTGCATGCGTTCGAGCGTTGGCGGGTGCGTCGCGTCACGTGGAAGACCGATTCGCGCAACGAGCGATCGCGCGCGGCCATCGCGCGCTTGGGCGCGCGGCTCGACGGCGTGCTCCGAGGGCACCGCCCCGGCTCGGACGACACGGTGCGCGCGACGGCGTTCTTCTCCATGCTGGCCGAGGAGTGGCCGGAGGCCCGGAACGCGCTGGTGAAGAGGCTCGAGCGGTGACCTGCGCAGGAGGTTGACGCGGCGGCAAGGTTTGACGAACCTGCGCGGTCTTCATGCCGCGGAACATCATCTTCGTCGCGCCCTTCCCGATCGAGACCACCATGCGCTTCGCGCGCGCGGCAGCGAAGCTCGACGATGTCCGCTTGCTCGGCATCGTCCACACGCCGCCGGACGCGGGGAGCGCCGATGCGCGCCTCTTCGACGACGTGATCCGGATCACCGACCCGCTCAGCGGGCAGGACGTGCTCGACGGCGTCGAGGTGCTGAAGCGACGGCATGGTCAGCCGCAGCGGATCATCGGCATCCTCGAGCCGCTGATGGTGCAGATGGCGGAGGCGCGCGAGCGCTTCGGCGTCCCGGGCACGAACGCCAAGACGGCGGCGCTCTTCCGCGACAAGGCCACGATGAAGGAGGCGCTGCGCGCGGCGGGGCTACCGGTGGCGCGGCATCGTCTCGTGACGTCGGATGCGGATGCGAAGGCGTTCGCTGCCGAGGTGGGCTTCCCGATGGTGCTGAAGCCGCCCGCAGGCATGGGCGCGAAGGCGACGTTCCGCGTGAGCTCGGAGGAGGCGCTCCTGCGCGCGGTCTCCGGCATGCGCGTGGACGCGAGCTCGCCGGTGCTGGCCGAGGAGTTCCTGCGCGGGCGCGAGTTCTCGATGGAGACGGTGACGGTGGGCGGCAAGCCGCGCGTTCATTCGATCTCGCACTACCTGCCGCCGTGCCTCGAGGTGCTGGAGAATCCGTGGATCCAGTGGGTGTGTCTCCTGCCGAAGGAGCTCGATGCGCCGGTCTACGAGAAGGCGCGGAAGATGGGCTACGCCGCGGTCGAGGCGCTCGGTCTCGACGACGGCATGACGCACATGGAGTGGTTCGAGCGCGCGGACGGCACGCTCGCGATCGGCGAGATCGCGCAGCGTCCGCCGGGCGCGAACATCTCGCTGATGACGGGGCTCGCGCACGACATCGATCCGTATCGCGCGTGGGCGCGCGCGGTGATCGACGGCGAGCTCGATGCGCCGTGGCAGCGGAAATACGCGGTGGGCTGCGCCTTCTTGCGCGGCATGGGCCAGGGCCGGATCGTCTCGGTGACGGGCGTGCACGAGGCGAACGAAGCGGTGGGCAAGTGGATCGCCGAGGCGAGGCTCCCCGCCATCGGCGCGACGAAGGCCGACGGCTACGAAGGTGACGGCTACGTCGTGATCCGTCACGAGAGCACCGAGATGGTGCAGCGCGCGCTGAAGCTCGTGATCGAGACGGTGAAGGTGCACTACGCCGGGTGAGGGCTGCTCCTCGATTCAATGCTCCCTTCGTCCCGTGCGAAGCGGCCAAGCTGTCCCGTCCGTCCGCTCGGCGAATGCGACTGCCAAGCGATCCATCACCGAGCTCGGTACGTCACGCGGGCCAATGCCATGGATGGGACGTTTCGGCCGAAGACGAGCTTGATCGCGTCGAGCGGTCCCTCTGGCCCGGCGAGATGCGCTCTCCAGCGATCGCTTGCGGTGTCGTAGGTGAAGGGCTGCACCGCGAACTTCCATTTCCACGCTCCGCCCTCGACGCGATAGCCGTAGCAAACGCCGCCGGCGAGATCGGACGCGCTCAACGACCGTCCCGGTAGTACTTCGAGGTCGACCGTGTCGACTTCGACGAGGTCTCCCTTGGTCAACGCGGTGATGTTTCGCTCGAGCAGCTCGGGACTCCCTGGTCCGCATTCCGTGAAATCGTAGCTCTTGATGAGCCCGGGGAGCTCGGCATACTCGCGGTCGGGAACCGCGTAGGCCCGCGACGCGTGCTGGCGATCGACCGAAAACGCAAGGTTCGTGAAGGCGCCAACGTTCGTCCCTCCGTTCGGATTACCGGTAAAGACAAGGCTGAACTCGTTGGCTGTCGATGAGTCACCGGCGTCGCCGGCGACGCGGCCGCATGCAGAGACGAGCGCCAACACAGCCACGGCGCGAAGCACTTTTACAGTCTGTCTCATTGCATTTCTCCACTTACGCCTTGGCTAGTCGAGCTGGAAACAGGACGCGCGCGCGAAGACGCCGTCGGAACCGGCGACGGAAGAGACGCGAAGGCGGAGATCGATTCTGCGGTTCGTTCCGGAGGTGGGCGAGGTCCACTCGTGAGCCTCGTGACCGTCACCCACCCCTGGCCCCCTCCGATCGTTAATCGCCGCCCACGCGGGCAAACGATCACTCTCGAACGAAAAACATCGCTCTGTTCGAGCAACAGGAATGCCGCAGCGGGCGCCAAGCGCGCACGGCCGCGCCTCGTCCTACGGCCGCTTCAGGGTCGCGTCGTCGCCCTCGATGGTCGCCGGGGAGGAGCACGCGCTCTTGCCGAACGGCAGCAGCTCGACGCGGACGAGCGTCGACTCGTCGCGGTACGTGCGCATGAGCTCACCCTCGCCGCCGAGTCCCTGCGCGGACGCGAGCTCTCGATGGAGACGGTGACGGTGGGCGGCAAGGCGCGCGTCCGTTCGATCTCGCATTACCTCCCGGCCTGCCCGAGGTGCTCGAGAACCCGTGGATCCGTCTCGACGACGGCATGACGCACATGAGTGGTTCGAGCGCGCGGACGGCACGCTCGCAATCGGCGAGATCGCGCAGCGTCCGCCGGGCGCGAACATCTCGCTGATGACGGTCCCCGCCATCGGCGCGACGAAGGCCGACGGCTACGTCGTCATCCGTCACGAGAGCACCGAGTGAGCGACGCGCTCAGCGGCGCGGCCACCACTTGGACGCGATGGCGTTGACGGCTGCGTAGTTCGCGGGCACGTCGCCCCAGAGGTCGTCGTTGGCGCCGTAACCGCTCGCGGTGCCGACGACCGCGTTGTGCTCGACGTCGAGAAGCGGTCCGCCGGAGTCGCCGGGGCAGCTGCTCGTGGTGTCGTTCCAGCCGATGGCGAGGCCGAGCGTCCAGTAGTAGTCGCGCGTTCGCTTGAGGCCGGTGCCGGGGCGATGCCCGTCGGCCCCGGGCGTGCGGCTCGAGCAGCCGTATCCGAAGACGGAGATGGTGCTGCCGATGCGCGGCCACGAGGTGGCGATCGCAGCGGGGACGGCGACCGAGGAAGGGACGTCGGTCGCGAGACGGAGGAGAGCGATGTCGCGCTGGCGCCAGCGGTTCGTGCCGTCCATGTCGGCGAGCGTGCCGTTGGCGTGGAGGCGATCGATCTTGAATTCGAAGCGCTCGGTCGCGCTCTTCTTGATGACGAAGCGATAGATGGGCGCCGCGGCGCTCACGTCTTGATCGACGGCGAGCCCGGTGCAGTGGAGCGCGGTGATGACGACGTTCGGTCGAATGAGCGTGCCGGTGCA
>JAXDMI010000187.1:0-8026 GCA_034666145.1 Myxococcales bacterium
GTCACGACGCACTGCGGCGTCGGACCACGCTCCTTCCCCTGGGGCACGCGGTGGGAACGTGCGAGACTAGCTCTCGCGTGTACCTCGTCGTCCCTCCCGGCGGCTGCTTCCCCGAGACGCGGCGCATCGAGCTCGGACCGGGCGCCCTCACGATAGGTCGTTCGGAGGGCTGCGAGATCCGTGTCGACGTGCCGGGTGTCGACCAGGAGCACGCGAAGATCTCGGAGGTGGCGCTCATCGCGCTCGGCCCCGATTGCGCGATCGGCGACGTTCCGCTCGATCCCGGCTCGCGCCGCCTCGTGATGCCCGGCGACGAGATCCAGATCGGCAGCGTGGTCGTTGCGCTCGAGGGCCACGATCCGAGCATCGCGCCGCCGCCGCCCGACGCGCAGATCACGCAGCGATTGCCGGGCGCGCCCGTGCCCTTCGAGGCGCCGCGCGTGCGCGTCGTCGAAGGCACGACGTTCGGCGACGAGCTCGTGCTCGCCGAAGAAGGACGCGAATACGTCATCGGACGCGGGCCCAAGTGCGATCTCGTCCTCGACGATCGCGAGGTCTCGCGCGAGCACGTGAAAATCAAGCGGCAGGGCTACTCGATCTACGTGCACGACCTCTCGTCGACGCGCGGCTCGTGGCTCGGTCGCGCTGCCGTCTACACGGGCGCGACGGTGGAGTGGGCGCGTCCGCGCATGCTTCGCGTCGGCGCCACGGTGCTGTCGCTCGATCTCCCGGAGGCGATCCGTCGCGCGGCGCCGGGCGCGCAGGCGAGCGCGCCGATGACGCCGCCGCCGCGCAGCCGCGTGAAGGCGGGACCTCCGAGCACGACGCCGACGTCATCGCCTGCTGTCTCGCAGCGAGCGAGCGCACCGACGCCGGCACCATCGCGGCCGCCGCCGGGGAGCGCCGCAGCGGAGAACGTCGCGCTCGCTGCGCAACAGACACGGAAGCTCACGCCCTTCGAGATGGCGCATGCGACCCCGGCGCCGGCGCCTTACGCGCCGTCGTCGAGCGCCGTCGCGCCGGCTGCGGCGGGCAGCTCGCCCCGTGGCTTGGGATCGCTGCCGCCGCCTTCGCGCAAGGCATGGAAGAAGACCGGGCCCACGATCGGCAAGGCATCCGGCCTCCTCTTGCTCGCGCTGGCGGGGCTCGTGATCCTGGGCGGGCTGTTCGTCGTGTTCTCGCTCCTGGAGTGACCGCAATGAACCGCCGCGCGTGACGTCTCATTTGCGCGAGACGCGCGAGATCGTGCGCAACGAGTGTTGCTCCGCATGCAACATCGGGCTACCACGAAGCCGTGTTGACGCCTCCGACCAGCCCGGTCAGCCCGCCGACGAGCGCCACCAGCGCGGCGCTCTACGCGTTCGCGACGGGCGACCTCGTCGAGGTCTTCACCGACTCGGTTCGTGCGCTGGCGCGCGTCCGTGAATCGGACGGCGGTCGTCTGCACATCGCGTTCGAGATGGGCGAGTACCTGCCGTGGGTCGACACCGCCGTGCTGATCCGGCACGCGGCCCACGCCGACGTCGTCGCGCCACGCGCGTGCAGCGCGCGCATCCTCCACGCGGGCACGTCGACCGCGATGCTCCAGATCCTCGGCGCCGTGGAAGAGCCGCCGGCCGGACGCGAGCCCTACGACACGCTGCCCTTGCTCGAAGACTGAGCAGCGCACTGAGCAGCGCGAGCGGAGTGGGGGCAGCGCGAGCGGAGTGAGGCTCGTCCGCCGCTGGGAGATTTTGCGCCATTTCTCGGCGCGGACGCGGATTCCCGCGATTTCCAAAGGCGACGCGAGTTGTCGCGCGCGTGGGGCCGTGGCAAGCAATGGGTGCCATGTGCACGTGCCACAGCGAGCTCTTTGCGAAGCGTCGTCGTACCTTCCTCGAAACGGTCGCGGCGCGCTCGGGTGATCCCGACGCGCGTGATGCCGTGTGCCTCTTCCCGGCCGCGCCGGTGTTCACGCGCAACAACGACGTCGAGCACGACTATCGCCAGGACTCGGACCTCTTCTATCTGACGGGCTTCAACGAGCCCTCGACGGTCCTGGTCATGGACTCGACGGCTGCCAGCGGTACCCCGGCGTCGAGCGCGTACCGCTCGACCATGTTCGTGCGGCCTCGCGATCCCGATCGCGAGATCTGGGACGGCCCCCGGTTCGGCGTCGACGGCGCGAAGGAGCACTTCGGCGCCGACGAAGCGTTCACGATCGACAAGCTCGCCGACGAGCTGCCGAAGCTCTTCCAGAACAAGAAGCGCCTCTATTATCGGCTCGGCGTGAACCGCGCGATGGACGACAAGGTCCTCGAAGCGATCGACAAGACGCGTGCGCGCGCGAAGCTCGGCTTCACGTGGCCCGTCGAGATCATCGACCCGGGCACCATCCTCCACGAGATGCGCCTTTTCAAGTCGAAGGAGGATCTCGCGGCGATGCGCAAGGCGGCGGAGATCACCGCCGAGGCGCACATCCGCGCGATGGGCGCGACGAAGCCGGGCATGAAGGAGTTCCAGGTCGAGGCCATGATCCTCGAGACCTTCCGCGGCCACGGCTCGGAGCGCGCCGCGTACGGCAGCATCGTGGGCTCGGGCGCGAACGCGACCATCCTGCACTACCGGCAGAACAACAAGACGATGGAGAAGGGCGAGCTCCTCCTCATCGATGCCGGCGCCGAATACGACTATTACGCGGCGGACGTCACGCGGACGTTCCCCGTCGGCGCGAAGTTCTCGAAGGAGCAGCAGGCGATCTACGAGCTCGTGCTCGATGCGCAGGAGGCCGGCATCGCGAAGACGGTGAAGGGCTCGACGCTCGAGGCCATCCACGCGTCGTGCGTCGACGTGATCACGAAGGGCCTCGTGAAGCTCGGGCTCTTGCAGGGCGACGTCGAGCAGCTCGTGAAGGACGAGGCCTACAAGCCGTTCTTCATGCACAAGACGAGTCACTGGCTCGGCATGGACGTCCACGACGTCGGCAACTACTACCTCGGCGGGAAGGCACGCGGCCTCGAGCCGGGGATGGTGCTCACCGTCGAGCCCGGCATCTACATCGGCAAGGACTACGACAAGGTCCCGCCGGAGTGGCGTGGCATCGGCGTCCGCATCGAGGACGACATCCTCGTCACCGAGGGCGCGCCCGACAACCTCACGCAGGCGATCCCGAAGACGGTGGCGGAAGTTCAGCGCGCGACGGCGGCGTAGCTTCGGCTTCCTTCGCGAGCGCGCGTTGCTTCCGCGCGTCGCGGCGGCGCGCGATGCCGTAGGCCGCGAAGCCGAGCGCGAGCGCGAGCATCACACCGACGGGCCCGGCGCCGATGCACCAGTCGAGCAGCAACGCCGGGGCCTCGTCGATCACGTGCTTGCGATCGATGTCGAGCCACCCGCCGGTTCGCACGCGATGCGCGAGCTGGATCTCCGCGAGCGTGATGAAGGGCGTGAACACGATGTTCGAAGTGTGCGAGCCGAGGTAACAGAAGAGCCGGTTCTTCTTCACCAGCGTGGCGACGCCCACCGCAATCCACGGCCGGAGGCCCACCAGGGGGGTACACCCGATGAACGCGCCGATGGCCACCGCCCAGCCGATCTCGCCCGGCGCTGCCCGCTCGGATTTCGCGGCCTTCCAGAGGAGGAGGAACTTTTGCCAGAGGCGAGCAAACACGTCGTAGAGGCAACGTTAGCAGCATCGCCCCCGCAATCTCGTCCGGCCTGGCTCATCCCGCTATGGTTGGTGGAGCCCCTTGCAGCTCCGGGATTTGAAGCAGCAGTTCCTCGTGCACCTCGCCGACGAGCGCCGAGCGTCGCCGAATACCGTGTCTGCCTACGGTCGCGATCTCGACGCGCTGCTCACGTTCGTGGACGCTCGCGGCGATGCGCTGCCGGTTCGCCGTCCGCGCCGCCCGGGCTCACCCGTGCCGTCGGCCACGCTCGACCTGTTCGTGCTTCGCGCGTGGCTCGGCGATCTCGCGCGTACGTGCAAGCCGAGCTCGGTGGCGCGCAAGATCGCCAGCGTCCGCGCCTTCGGCCGCTGGATGAAGCGCCAGGGGCACTCGCGAGTGAATCCCGCCGAGCAGCTCGCGAGCCCCAAGGTGCGCCGCGAGCTCCCGACGTTCCTCTCCGCCGACGACGCAGCGTCGGTGGTGGAGATGCCCGAGCCCGGCAACGTCATCGATCGACCCGCGAGCTCCGAGGCGGAGCGCCTTCGTCGCGATGCGGTCGCGCTTCGCGATCGCGCGCTGCTCGAGCTCCTCTATGGCGGCGGTCTCCGCGTCGCCGAAGCATGCGGGCTCGATCTCGGTCAGCTCTCGCTCGACGAAGGCAGCGCGCGTGTGCTCGGCAAGGGCAACAAAGAGCGTATCGTCCCGCTCGGGCGCAAAGCGAAGGAAGCGCTCGGCGAGTGGCTCTCCGCGCGCGGCGCGCTCCACCACCCACGCACGCGCTTCGTCGATCCGCATGCCGTCTTCTTGTCGACGCGCGGGCGCCGGCTCAACGCGCGCGCGGTCCAGCTGCTCGTCCGTCGCTATGGCATCCTCGCGGTGGGGCGCACCGATCTCCATCCGCACGCCCTACGGCATACGTGCGCAACGCATATGCTCGACGGCGGCGCCGACCTCCGGGTCATCCAGGAGATGCTCGGTCACGCGTCGCTCTCGACGACGCAACGGTATACGCACGTATCGGTCGCTCATTTGCTCAAGGTCTACGATGCAGCCCATCCGCTCGCGAAGTCCAAGAGCAAGGTCTGACCCGGGAACTGACCTGTAGTAGAACTTCGTCGTGCTTCGCGCGTTGCTCCGCCTCGTGCTCGCTCTCGGGGGCGCCGCCACGGCGGCGTTCCTCGTCGCGTTGCTCGAGGCACGCGTCGTCGGAACCGCGGTCGTGGAGGGCGGCGCGCCCATCGCTCCACCGCTCGGCTCCTTGATCTTCGCGGATCTCGGCATCCTCTTTCCCGTGGCGATCGGCGTGGCGTGCGCGGTGTCGATCGCGGCGCTCGTCCTCGAGCCCGGCGACCCCAAGGCGCCCGGCGACTACTTCTCGGGGATCCGGAAGGGACCCGTCGTCGTCCGTCTTCGTGCCGCCGCCACGGCGCCGCTCGCGATCTTCGCGACGTTCGCATGGTGCCTCGGGTCGGCGCACGCGGGCCGCTCGGCGCTCGCGGTGGGTCAACCCACCGAGGCGGGCCTCACCGTGGGCCTCGCCTCGGTCGCGCTCTTGCTCGCGATGGTCGCGATCGCGACGTCGCTCCTGCCCGTGACACGGCGTGTGCTCGCGATCGGCAGCGGGTCGATGCCGCAGCTCCTCGATCCGCTCGTCACGGGCGGCCTCGCGCTCGGCATCGTGCTCCTCCTCTTCGGTCTCGGCATCGTGACCGGCGATACCAGCGGCGACGGCGGCGTGCTCGGCATCTTCGGCGTCCTCAAGCGCGAGGAGCTCGATCTCCGGCCCGTGGCCAATGCCGCGCTGCTCGCCGGCGGCGCGTACATCGTGCCCATCGCGCTCGGGAGGGCCAGCTTCACCGACGCGCGTGGACGCCCCAATCCCGTCGTCCTCGGCGCGGGCGGCGGCGCGTTCTTCATGCTGCTCGTGGGCTTCGGTCTCTGCATCCGCGCATCGAGCGCGCTCGACACCGATCAGCTCGTGGCGCGCGGCATCGAGAAATACGCGCCGCTCGGCAAGATCTCGCTCGCCGTGCTGCGGCGCAGCAGCGACCACGATCACGACGGCTACTCCGCGCACTTCGGCGGCGGCGACTGCAACGACGACGACCCCAAGATCAACCCGGGCGCCGTCGACGTGCCGGGCAACGGCATCGACGAGGACTGCTCCGGCGCCGACACGCCGGCGTTCATCGAGAAGCCGCCCATCGCCGTGAAGGAGCCGCCGAAGCCGAAGAAGCGCAAGACGTACAACGTCGTGCTCTTCACCGTCGACACGCTGCGCACCGATCTCGGCTTTCTCGGCTATCCCAAGCCCACGTCGCCGAACCTCGACGAGCTCGCGAAGAAGGCCACCGTCTTCGAGCGCGCGTACTCGATGGCCTCGTACACCGGCAAGAGCGTCGGCCCCTTCATGATCGGGAAATACCCGAGCGAAACGCTGCGCGACGGCGGTCACTTCAATACGTATTTCCAGAAGAACACCTTCGTCGCGGAGCGCGTCCGTGACGGCGCGCACGTCCGCACCTTCGCCGCGCACTGCCACTGGTACTTCCGCTTCCCGACCGGGCTCAACCAGGGCTTCGACGTCTGGGATACGTCCGCCATCCCGCCGGGCATGGGCGACAACGACAACAGCGTGACGAGCGAGCGCATGAGCGACCTCGCGCTGAAGCTCCTCGCGAACCCTGCCAACACGTCGCCGGGCAGCTACGCGGCCGGCGCCGGCGACGGCGGACTCGGCGTCCTCGACGGGGGCGCGAGCGACGAGGCGGGCGCGATGCCCGCGCCGACCGCGATGGGCACGATCGACGGCGGGGCTGGTGACCCACGCCGCTTCTTCGCGTGGTTCCACTTCTTCGATCCGCATGCGCAGTACGTCCCGCACTCGGCCGCGCCCAACAGCGAGCTCGCCAATCCGGCGTCGCCCGCGAAGGCGCTCTACGACGGCGAGGTCTGGTACACCGATTTTCACATCGGCAAGGTGCTCGACTACATCAAGTCGCAGCCGTGGGCCGAGGACACCGCGATCGTCCTCACCGCCGATCACGGCGAGGCTTTCTCCGATCACGGCATGAACTGGCACGGCATGGAGATCTGGGAGTCGCTCATCCGCGTTCCGCTCGTCGTCTACATCCCGGGCGCGAAGCCGCGCCGCGTGCCGGTGAAGCGCTCGCACATCGATCTCGCGCCGACGTTGAACGAGCTCCTCGGCGGACCGCCCGACGAGGAAGGACAGATGGACGGCACCAGCCTCCTCGCCGACGTGTACCTGCCCGACGGCGAGGAGCACGAGGAGCGCGACGTGTTCGTCGACATGCCCGCCGGTCCGTACAACGGGATCCGCCGCGCCGTGATCACCGGCCCCACGCCCGGCATGAAGCTCATCAACCAGGGCGGCAACGCGTATCAGCTCTTCGATCTCGCGACCGATCCCAAGGAGGCGCGCGACCTCGCGACCGACAAGGAGAAGCTCGCTCCCGTCCTCGAGCACATGCAGGCCATCCGCGCGCGGCTCAAAGAGGTCGACGTCAAACCCGACGCGCCGTGACGTGAGCTAAATCAGCGAGCACGATTGTCGAACAATCGTGCTTGCTGCTTTAGTTTCTACCCAAGTGGGACTTCGTCCCCTCGTCGCGTTCCGCGCCGAGCCTCCCCTGAATCGCCTTCGGCGACCGTCGTGCTTCGCACGACGCGGAGAACGAGAAATCTCTGGTCTCGACCGTGCGAAGCACGGTTCGCCGCAGGCGATTATGGGGAGGCTCGCCGGCGAACGCCGGCGAGGGGAACGAAGTTCCCACCAGGGTAAAGGCCAAATGGCGGAGCACGATTCTCGGGACGAGAATCGCGCTCCGCCATTTAGGCCGACCCGAGGGCGCGCCGGAGGACCGATGCGAGCTCCACCATCGACTCGCAGAACAGATCCGGCGCGCTCGCGACGAGACGTTCGCGTTCCGCGATGCCGGGGACGCCGACCGTGAAGCATCCTGCCGCTTTCCCGGCGCCGATGTCCTGCGGCCCGTCGCCGATCATCCACGAGCCCGACGCAGCGACGCCGAGACGCGCGGCGACGTCGAGCACGCCGTCGGGTGCGGGCTTCAGCGCGCCGTCACCTCCGCCATGGATCGCTCGGAAAAATGGGGCGATCGCGAGCGCCTCGAGGACCACGAGCGACACGTCGCGCGTCTTGTTCGTGATGATGCCGCACGGCAAACCTGCCCCGGCGCACAGATCAAGCACGTCACGGACGCCTGGCAGCACGGCCGTGTGCACGCACGGGCTCGCAAGATACAACGCGCTGTAGGTCTGAAGCGCTTCGTCGATGCGCGGATCGCCCGCCGCATAGCCGAACGCGCGCGTCACGAGCACGCGAGCGCCGTCCCCCA
>JAXDMI010000188.1:0-2606 GCA_034666145.1 Myxococcales bacterium
TGTTCCGCGTCAGTCCCTTCAGGCACATCACGAATTGCTGTTCGAGCCGGACGGCGTCGAACATCAGGTCGTTGTGGCTCTCCTTCGCGAACGCTGCAGCACTCCGCGACAGCCGCAGCACCTCGTCGAGGTTCTCGCCTCTCTCCACGCCCTGCCAGACGGAGTGGACCCCATGATAGGAGGCAAACACGAGCTCGCCGACCTGGATAAAGGCGGGGAAGACCTTCTCGAGAACCGGAAGAACGGTCGCGAAAGGCCGCCCCCAGCAGTGGATGAAGTGGGCATGGATGTAGAGCACGGCCCCCCTCAGCCGGGCGTCGTTGAACTTCTCGTTCAGCCGGATCGACATCTCGGAGAACTCGAAGGCAGACGGGATGTCACCGAAGATCGCGACCAGCAAGGTGCCGTAGGCGCTGTACGTGAAGCAGGCATCCTCGGTGTTTCCGTCGCGGAGTGCGATGTTCAACGCCCTGACGATGATCAGCGGAAAGACCTGCGGCCGCGCGATGTGGGCGCAGGGCATGCCCGCGACGAGCAGGCTGATCATCGCGCGCACGTCGGGATCGGTGGCGACCGGCGCGTCGACGAGATCGGCGATGCGCCGGCCGCGAAGGTTCACGGAGACCTCCCGCTGCTCCGCTTCCAGCGCGGCGGCGAGCGCTTCGCCCGTTTCGGGGAAGGTGACGCCCATGGGGCCCAGGGCCTCGAGCATGACCCTCAAGCCGTCGTCGGGTCTGCCGGCCATCTGGTACAGCTGCATGCGCTGGATGCACACCTTGGCGCGGTCGCTGCTCGATCGCGCGTTGGCAAGCAGCAGACTGAAGAGCTCGTCGGCCCGCTGGAACTGACCGACGAGGTACTCGCACTCCGATCGCTCGAGGTAGAGCGCGAACGTGTCCTCGTATCGCGCATCCCACGAGTCCGGTGCCAGCAGCTCCGTCGCCAGCGCGAGATAGCTGCGCGCAGAAGCGTAGGCGATGGCGGCCTTCGCCTTGCGGCCCGCGCGGAAATTCAGCCAGCAGAGCGAAGCCCGCTCGCCGGGATCGGAGATCAGCTCCACGCCGCGATCGAGCTGGTTCACGATGTCGAAGATCCGGTCCTCGATCGCGTCGCCGGTCATCCGAGCGACGAGGAGACGGCCGACCCGCAGGTGCGCCGCCGCACGCGCTGCCTCGGGGATGAGCGAATAGGTCGCCTCCTGGATGCGGTCGTGCACGAACCGGTACGTATCGCCGGCGACCAGGAGGAGCCCTCCGAGGACGGCCTCGCGGAGATCCGCGTGCGTCTCCTCCTCGGATCGGCCGTGGACCATCGCGAGGGTGGAGATCTCCGCGCTGTTCCCCACGCAAGCAAGATGTTCGAGCGCCTCCTGAGTCGGTGCGCTGAGTCGTTTGAGCTTGCCGACCATCAGCTCGACGACGTTGTCCGTGAAGCTCTTCGCGCGGATCCTCGCGACGTCCCACCTCCAGACACCGGCGTCGCCGTCGCGCTCGATGAGGCGCTCGTCATGGAGCGCGGTGAGGAACTGGACGGCGAAAAAGGGATTTCCCGCAGTCTTGGCATGCACGAGCTCCGCGAGCGGCGCCGCATCTCGAGGGAGGCAATGGAGCGCGTCGCTGACGAGCGTGCCGACGTGCTCGTTCGAGAGCGCGCCGAGCACGACGCTCGAGACGTGCGTCCCGGTCCTGCGAATCTCGTTCAACGTCATCACGAGCGGATGGGAGGAGCTCACCTCGTTGTCGCGATAGGCGCCGATGATGAAGAGGTGGCGCATCTCGGGACGCGTCATCACGTCTTGGAGGAGCGCCAGGCTCGCGGCATCGGCCCACTGGAGGTCGTCGAGGAAGAGCGTGAGCGGGTGCTCTTGCTGCGCGAACACGCCGATGAGCTGGCGGAAAACGATTCGAAAGCGGTTCTGCGCTTCGATGGGCGGTAACACGGGAACCGCGGGCTGCTTGCCGATGACGAGCTCGACCGGTGGGATCACGTCGATGATGAGCTGGGCGTTGATCCCGAGGGCGTCCTGGAGGCGCTGCCTCCACGCGGCGATCCGCTCTTCGCTCTCGGCGAGGACCTCGAGCACCACCTCGCGGAAGGCCTGTACGAACGTGGAATACGGCGTGTCGGGCTTGAACTGATCGAACTTGCCCGAGAGAAAGAAGCCCCGCGCGCGGACGATGTGCTCCTCCATCTCGTGCACGAGACGCGACTTGCCGGCGCCCGCGCCGCCGGCGACGAGCAGCAGCTGGGGCACGCCGGTCTCCACGACGCCCGCGAACGCGGAGAGCAAGGCCTGCGTCTCCCGTTCGCGACCATAGAGACGCTGCGGGATCTGGAACTGCTCCGGCACGTCGTCACTACCGAGCGGGAACGGATCGATGTGCCCGACCGCAGCGAGCCGCACGCGGCAACGCTCGAGATCCCGCGCGAGGCCGCGCGCCGCCTGGTAGCGCTCGTCGGCGAGCTTCGAGAGCAGCTTCATCACGATCGCCGAGAGCGCCGGCGGCACGTCGGGCGCAACGACGGTGAGGAGCGGCGGCATGCGCGCGATGTGGCAGTGGATCCACACGAGTGGATCCTTCGCCTCGAACGGCAGCCGGCCGCTG
>JAXDMI010000189.1:0-10869 GCA_034666145.1 Myxococcales bacterium
ACGCCGCGCGTCGGCGTCTCGGCCTCGTTCACGACGCAGGCGGTGTCGCTCAGCGTGCTCGCGAGCTGCGCGAGCAGCGCGAGGCGCGCGACCATCGTGATCGAGGCTATGAAACCGCCCACCCGCATCGTCCGAAACGCCCCCTTCGCGAGATTTTGCCACCCGCCGCGCGCCGCGCAAGCCGCAGTCGCTCGCCGAGTGTACGCCTCTCCGCGAGAGCCGCTTCCCGATCTCGTGCGGAGGCCGCTCTCTTTCGTGAGCGCATGTGGGCCGCCCTGACCTGGGGCTGTCGTCCGCAGGTCTTTCTCAGTCCATGACGGCACGATTCGCGGCGATGATTCGTCGCCATGGCCGACGCCCCTTCGACCTCCACGAACGCCCTCGCGGTTGCCCTCTCCACCCTCGATCCCGAGCTGCGGAAACGGCTCGCGAACGACGGCTTCGAGCCCGAGCCATTCCTCGCGCTCGCCGCGACGCTGCACGAAGGTGACGCCGCCACGCGTCGCCGCACGCGCAACACCGTGAAGGGCGAGGTCACCGCGCCGCAGCCCGGCGAGGTCGCGAAGCTGCCCGAGCCCGGCTCGCCCGAGGCCGAGCGACTGCGCAAGCTCTGCTTCGAGGCGATGGCCAAGGGCGAGCTCGCCTTCTGCACGATGGCCGGCGGCATGGCCACGCGCATGGGCGGCATCGTCAAGGCCCTCGTCGAGGTGGTTCCCGGCCACACGTTCTTGCAGATGCGGCTCGCCGACAACCGCACCGCGAGCGAGCGCGCCGGTCGTCCCGTTCCGCTGTGGCTCATGACGAGCGACGCCACCCACGACGACATCGTCGCCGCGCTCGCGAAGGAGAAGGCGCCTCCTCATGTCGCCGCGTTCCGCCAGAACCTCTCGCTCCGCCTCACGCCCGAAGGCGAGCTGTTCCGCGGCGACGACGGGAAGCCCAGCGAGCACGCCACCGGACACGGCGATCTCGTCGACGCGCTCCGTCGCAGCAAGCTCCTCGATCGCTTCGTCGAAGGCGGCGGCAAATACGTGTGGATTACAAACATCGACAACCTCGGCGCCTCGATCGACCCCGCCATCCTGGGTCGCTTCATCGAAGCCGCCGGCAAGGGCATCGACGTGCAGTGCGAGGTCTGTCGCAAGGAAGGCGACAAGGGCGGCATCCCCGTGCACGCCGAGGGCAAGCTCCAGGTCCTCGAGGAGTTCCGGCTTCCGGAGGGCTTCGATCCCTCGACGGTTTCGGTCTTCAACACGAACACGTTCCTCGTTCGCGCCGAGCCGCTCCTGAAGCAGCCCCTGACGTGGACGTACTTCGAGGTCGAGAAGAAGGTCGACGGCCGCGCAGCCATCCAGTTCGAGCGTTTGCTGCAGGAAATCACCGCTCAAATGCCCTCGACGTACATCGAGGTGTCACGCGACGGGGCCGCCTCGCGCTTCCTTCCGGTCAAGGATTTCGACGAGCTCGCGAAGCGTCGCGCGGACATCGAGTTGGTCGCACGTGCGCGCGGAATGCTGCCCGACGCGTAGCGGAGGGCCCGCGTAGGGGGAGGCTCCGGCGAATTTCTTTCGCCGGAGGGGGGAGGCGCGAGCCTCCCCCGTGACCAAGCGAGGGTTTGCCGACGACTTGTCGGCAAACCCGATGTAGGCTGCGAGCCGGTTTCCCGTGCAATTCGAGGTCGTCCACGAGTTCGACATCCCGCTCGATGCGCTCGAGCTCGCGGTGATCTCGCCCAACCTGTTCCAGGAGCTCTCGAAGCGACTGCACAGCATCGAGAGCGTGTCGCAGAAGGAGCACGTCCTCACGGACTCGCGCCTCGATCGCCTCTGGAGCTACCGCGCGAACGTGAAGATCCCGGCGTTCGCGACCAAGTACGTGACCCCCGAGATGTGCGCGTGGGACGAGAAGTCGACCTACGACATCAAGAAGCATCTCTCGGAGTGGACCATCCTCCCGCACGTGAAGCCGGAGTGGCGGAAGATGTTCACTGCGAAGGGCACCTACGCGCTCGCGCAGCTCGGAAGCGGACGCACGCGACGCACGGTCATCGGCAACCTCGAGCTGCGCGTGCCGCTCGTCAGGCAAGTGGCCGAGAAGCTGATCCTCGGTGAAGTGAGAAAGACGTTCGACGCGGAAGCCGAGACCCTCCGCGATCTCGCGACGCTGGTGTGATTGGGGCTCGTGTGATTGCGACTCTGAGGAGGCTTCGTGCACAACGCCGAGTTCGAGATCAGCCGTAGGGGCCGTGGGGGTAAGGGCGGCCGTTGCGTCGCCGCGGTGAGCGTGGTGGTCGCTCTTTCCTGTTTCAATGCAGTGAGCCCCGGCATCGCTCACGCCGACGAGCCGTTCCCCGGTCGCGCCGAGCGCATCCTCTCTCCGGGCCGCAGCGTCGTCGCCGAGGACTCTGCCGAAGCGCTCGTCTTGAATCCGGCGAATCTCGGCAACCTGCCCGCACCCGAGCTGCGCTGGACCGGCGTTCGCTGTCCGGATACCCGCCGCGTCGCCTGCGGACACGCCATCGATCTCGCAGTGCCGGTGATCTGGGGCCTCTCGACCGGGCTCCGGGTCGACTACGTGACTCCGCCGGGCGGCCCGCAGGGCGCAGGCTTCCCGTTCAACGGCATCGACTACACGTGGCTCACGTGGGGCGTCGGCTATCACGTCTCGTCGCAGCTGCAGATCGGCGCGTCGATGCAGTGGTCGTACTCGGCGAACCCGTACACGTCGGGGCTCTTCGGGATCACCGCGGGCGTCTCGTATCGACCGAACACGCACTTCGGCTTCGCCTTCGTCGCGCAGGACTTCAACGGACCGAGCGTGCAGCCGCTGCCGCCGAACGGCTTCCCCGTCCTCGATCGCACGTACGTTGCAGGCGTCGCGTTCCGGCCCACGGGCACGCGCGCCGTCGAGCTCGACCTCGAGGGCAAGTACTACGACGTGCTCGATCAGCTGCGCCCGCGCGCGGTGCTCGGCATCGACGTGCCCGGTGTCGGTCGCATTCGCGGCGACGTCGAGGCCGCGAACATCGGCAACGACACGACGCGCGGCATCCAGGCGACGGCCGGCGCGGAGATCTACTTCAACGCGTTCTCCGCCGGCGGCGGCGCCATCTTCGGCAGCGCGCTCGGTCGCGACACGTCGGTCGGCGAGTACGCAACAGCGTCGATCGCCGGCTACATGAGCCCCGGTGTCCCGCGCAGCGAGACCGCGGTCAGCATCCGCCTCGAGAGCACGCCCGGTACGCGCAATCACGTGCGGCTCCTCCGTCGCCTGTGGCGCATCGCCGAGGACCGCGAGATCACCGCCGTCACGATGGTGATGCGCGCCGAGCCCGCCGTCTCCTACGCGCATGCCGAAGAGCTCGCCGACGCCTTCCGCGTGCTCAAGGCGCACGGCAAGAAGGTGATCTGCAGCTTCGAAGACGCTGGTGCCAAGGCGCTCTACGCGTGCGCGAGCGCGAACCGCATCGTCATCAACCCCGCAGGCGGCATTCGCTACTCGGGCCTCAAGACGACGCACATCTACCTCGCCGGGCTGCTCGGCAAGATCGGCGTGAAGGCCGAGTTCGTCCGCATCGGAGCGCACAAGGGCGCGCCCGAGCAGTTCATGAACGAGCATGCGAGCGAGACCGCGAAGGCCGATCAGGAAGACATGCTCCGCCAGCACGAGGCGGTCTTCGCGCGCAACATGGCGCTCTATCGGAACATCCCCGAGGACAAGTTCCGCGAGATCTCCGCGAAGGGACCGTTCGTGGCGAGCGAGGCGCGCGACGCCAAGCTCGTGGACGGCTTCGCGTTCGACGACGAGCTCGAGCGCGTCACGCGCGACGTGGTCGGTCGCAAGGTCGGTTACAAGAAGTACAGCCAGGAGACGACGGCCCCGAAGACGTTCGGCTCTCGCGCACACGTCGCGCTCCTCTATGTCGACGGCGACATCGTCGACGGCCGCTCGCAGACCGTGCCGCTGCTGGGCATGAAGCTCGTGGGGTCGTACACGATCGCCGACTCCGTCAAGGAGCTGAAGGACGACGACAACGTGAAGGCCGTCGTCCTTCGCATCGAGAGCCCAGGCGGCTCGTCGATGGCGGCCGACGTGATGTGGCGTGAGCTGAAGAAGCTCGCCGAGAAGAAGCCGCTCATCGTCTCGATGGGCTCGGTGGCGGCGAGCGGCGGTTATTACATCGCGGCGCCGGCCAAGCAGATCTTCGCGCTGCCCCTCACCATCACGGGCTCGATCGGTATCTTCTACGGCAAGGCCGACATCAGCGAGCTGCTCTCGAAGATCGGCGTCAACGTCGAGGTCCGCAAGACGACGCCGCGCGCCGATGCCGAGTCGTTCTTTCGCGGCTTCACCGACGACGAGCGCGTCGAGCTACGCCACAAGATCGGTCAGTTCTACGATGTGTTCCTCGATCGCGTGTCGCAGGGCCGGCACATGACGAAGGAGGAGGTCGACGCCGTCGGTCAGGGCCGCGTATGGGCTGGGCAGCAGGCGCTCGAGAATCGCCTCGTCGATCACATGGGCGGTCTTCGACATGCGCTCGCGGCCGCACGCGATGCTGCGCATCTCCCGGACGACGCGCCGATCACGGAGCATCCGCCGATCCAGACGTCGCTGCTGGAATATGCGCTCAATCTCGTCGGTCTCAAGGCCGGTGCCGGAATCAACGTCGCGGGCCTGCCGGTGCAGGTGAAGGAGATCCTCCGCAGCGTCGCGCCGCTCGCGATGTACGGCGACGGCAAGGCCCTCGCGCGCATGGAATGGGTGCCGCTCGAGGACACCATCGGCGACGACGACGACGTGACGGAGTGAGCGTGCACGGCGGCATCGCGAGACACACCACCAGGCTGTCGGGCGCTTGCTTTGGGCGAGTCGGCGCGATCGCGCTCGGCGCGCTCTGCGTGCTCGGCGCCGGCGCCTGTGACAAGTCGAACCAGGATGCGGCCGATACGGGCACCTCGAAGGAGAACCCCGCGCCGACGCCGATCAGGACGGTCTCGAAGCCTCCGTTCTCGAAGCACGTCGACCCGCGGCCGGCCGGACCGACCGCTACCATCGAAGGCGTCGGCGACGTGCCCGCATGGGGTCCGGACAAGACGACGAAGCGCTGCGCGGCAAGCGCCGAATCGAAGACGAAGATCGAAGGCGTGCGCAAGGGTACCGATGCCGCGCTCGCCACGTCGCTCGCGGCGGGTACTGCCGACGTCGCGGCGCTCGCGAAGGACCTCGGCGCGGACGTCTGCATCGTCACGCGGCGCGCGCTCGCCAACGCGCTGCACGATGCCGGCGCGCTTCGCTACGACGCCAAGAAGGTCGACGAGGCGAACCGCTACTGGCGTGCCGCGCTCGCGTTGCGCCCGTCGCTGGTGCTCGCGCGCTACGACCTGGCTCGCGGCCTGGCGCTCGCCGGCAAGGGCGACGCCGCGGTCGTGCAGATGTCCGAGCTCGCGCGCGCCGCGATCGAAAGCGACGCGAACGCGGCCATCGCTCTCGAGAAGGCGAAGACCGAAAAGGACCTCGAGAGCGTCCGCGAGCAGCCCTCGTTCCAAGCGGCGGTGAAGGCCTCGAACGCCGCGACGCTCGTGGGTCCGCGCAAGGATCCGGAGACGTCGACCAAGGCGATCGCGCTCCTTCCCGAGGAATTCCGGAAGCTGCAAGACGACATCGGCGCGACGCCCAATCGCGCGATCATCACGTTCAAGCCGGCCTTCACGAATTTCTGGACGTGGCATCCCGATGCGTCGACCGAGCTCTTGGTCGCGACGGTGGTCGACGACCCCGCGAAGATCGGACAACCGAAGGCCGACATCACGCTCGACTACGGAGCCATCGCCGTCTTGCGCCGCGAGCCCGGCGGCAAGGTCACGCTGCTCACGGTTCGTAAGACGGGCGACTCGCAGCCCACCGTCGCGGGCGGCAAGAACGGCAGCGTCATCTACTCGTTCGAGCAGATGTGCGGCGGACTCTCGGGCACGCTCACGTGGAACGGCAAGTCGATCGACATGGCCGAGAAGAACTGCCGCGACCTGCCGTGACGTGGAGCATCTTCTCGTTCTCACCGAGCGGTGATACGAGCGCTGTCATGCTGCGTTCTCGCGCTGTCGCCGCGCTCGTGTCGTCGAGCCTCGTCTTCGCTTGCAGCAGTACGACGACCGCCCCCCAGACGGCCGACGGCGGCAAGGGCTCTCCCATCTACATCGACCTGACGGATCTCAGCGACGCCTGTACCACCGCTGCCGACTGCTCGTCCGGTCTGATGAAAGACGAATGCGGCGGCAACTGCGCCTGCATGCTGAAGGCGTTCGCGAAGAGCGAGCACGCCGAGGCATCAGCACGTTTCTCGAACGCTGCGCTCGCATGTCAAGACGGGCGGTATCCGACCTCGCAGTGCCCGACCACGACGGTGGCCGTCGGTTTGCTGTGCGAGGCAGGCCATTGCCGGTTCGCCGACGTCAAGACGAACAAGCTGCTGAGCGACCAGACCGTTCGATGTGACTAGTGGTTCATGCGGCCCGCAAACGGATGAGCGCGATCGACGGCGCGACGCCAAGGCGGATCGGCGGTCCCGTCGTGCCCAGGCCGCCGTGGACGTACAGCGTCGAGTCACCTCGCTCGTAGACGCCGAGGTGGAACTGGTGCGCGAGCTTCGACGCATTGACGAAGCGGCCCAGGAACGGCAATGCGATCTGACCGCCGTGCGTGTGGCCGCTCAGGACCACGTCGACCTTCTGGTCCACCGCGCTCTGGAAGCGATCCGGATCGTGCGCGAGGAGCACGGTCGGAACGCCGGCCGGGCGCTCCGCGAGCGCGAGCTCGAGGTTCGCGCGCTTCGTCCACGTGTCGTCGATGCCTGCGAGGAACAGCTTCGCGCCCTCGCGTTCGAGCGTCACGCCTTGATTGCGCAATACATGCACATCGCGTCCGCGAAGCAACGACACGAGCGGCTCGCCTTCGCCGAAGTAGTCGTGGTTGCCCATGATGGCGTAGACGCCGTCCTTCGCACGGAGGTCACCGATCAGCTCGGCGATGTCCTCGTGGAACGCAACGCCGCTCGTGACCATGTCACCGGTGACGACGACGAGATCGGCGCCCGAGGCATTCGCGGCGCGCGCCCATCGCTTGCCCCACCAAAGCGGATGGAACGCTCCGATGTGGAGATCGGAGAGCTGCGCGATGGTGTAGCCGTCGAAGCGCGCATCGAGGCCGCGCACCGCGACGTCGACGTGTCTCGTCACGAAGAACCAGCGACGCACCGTGCAGCCGTAGGTGCACACCACGAGCCCTGTCGCGTAGCACCACATGAAGAAGCCCGGTGACGGCCCCACGGGTGCGCCGCGCGCGAGATCGATCAGAGGCTCGAGCACGCAGTACACGACCGAAGGAACGAGGCAGTAGATGCACGCGCTCCAATGGCAGAAATAGGGCAGATCGACGAGCCACGTCTGCCACCACGGGCGATGCCAGTCTTCTGCAACGTGCTGCGCGCGACCGAGGAGGAGGAAGAGCCCGGCGAGGCCGAGCGCGACGCCCGCAGACCACGCGAGCAAGGGCGTGACTCCGAGGCGATGGAGAAGCTCCGCGGCCGCCACCACGAACGGGACGTGCGCGGCGGCCGTGGTCGCGAGGATGATCCTGCGGAACCGCGACATGCGCTGGCGGCGCGCGCGCTGGGGTGAGGGAGACGGCATTCGCGAGCGAGTCGCCTTCTTAGCACCACCAACGACGGAATGAGGGGTCCGCGCCGACGGCGCGCGGGTGACTGGCGGTCGCGCAGTCAGGCAAGCCGGCCCTCGACCACGGCGCCGTCGTCGCCGATGGCTCGGACCGAGCGCGCCCCCGCCCACAGCGCGATCATGCTCGAGGTCACTCCGATGTCGCCGCTCATGCGTACCCAACCCGGCGTCGCGGCCGTGGTCCGTCGCAGGAGGCGCGCAACGGCGGAGCCTGCCCACGCCTGGCCGTCCTCGGTCGTGGTGAGCGAGAGCAGGTCGCGCGTCGTCTGCACCGCCTCGAGCTGAGCCTCGAGCTTGGGCGTGAGCGAGAGCGCGTGACCGCCGACGCCGACCGTGACCGCGCCGCCGTCGGGAAGGGGAGAGATGCTCGCGAGGTGACCGCCGCAGATGGTGCCGACGTGCTCGACCACGCCGAGCTCGATGCGGACGATGACACCCCAGTCGCCGCATGCCACGAGCACGCCGGACGAGAGACGCGTGACACCACGAAGACGCGTCGTGTTGATGGCGTCGCTGACGATGGTGACGCGATCGCCGGAGAACTGCGCGACGACGCCTGCCGTTGCGCCCGGCACCGAGCGCGCCGCGGCACCGCGATACGGTCGCTCGCCGACGAGCGTGGTGGTGCCCGAGGCTTCGGCATGCGCGCCGAGGAACGTGATCTCGTTGTCGGGGACGCGCCACAAGCTGGCCGCGCCGTTGGGCGCAATGCGTCCAACGAGGCCATTTTCACCGAAGAAAAGCACGCTTCCATCGGCGAGCCACCGCAGGCCGCGAATGCTCGCGCGCGGTACGTGTGCGGGCAGCGACGCGGGCATCCAGGCGCCGCGCTCCCATCGCATGAGCCCGGTGCTCGACACGGCGACGGCTGCGTCACCCGCCGCGCGGAAGACCGCGCCGCGGATCGAATTCGGCGCGAGCGCTGTCGTGAGCACCGTCCATTGCCACGCCGCGGGGCTCGCGGCCTGCGCCTCGGAGACGCGATCGGGCGACGGCGGGGCCGGAGTGGGTCGCAGGTGGGCAGGCGTGCCGGCTTGCATCGGCGGCGCGACCGAGCCGGCGTTCGCGAGCAGACCACCGCTCGAGCGGATCTGTACGCCGGAGCCGTTCTGATGCGCAGGAGGCAGATGGTCAGCGCTGTTCTGGATGCGCGCCGTCACGTCGTAGGCGTTCACCTTGCTCCGCGGCGGAGGACGCTGGTCGTCGGATGCCGCGCGCAGCGGCGGCTCGATCGCCTTCCAGAACTCCATGACCGATTCGTGGCGCGCGTTGACGTCGGATGCGAGCGCCTTCGTGAGCTCGCGATCGAGGGCCTCGATGAGCGTCGTCGCGCTCTCGAGCTCCGGCGCGAGCGCGTTGCGATTGCGCATCAACGTGGGGCGCGGGCCGTTGAGGATGCGGGTCACGATGAGGAGCGGGTTCTCGCCCTCGTTGAACGGAAATGCCGGCTTGCCGCTCAGCATCTCGAAGGCCACGGCGGCGAGCGAGAAGACGTCGGTGCGCGGCGAAACCCGCTGATTTCCCTGCTCGTATTGCTCGGGCGGGGCATAGCCGAGCGACGCGCCGGCGAGCGCCGCGGTGCGCTGCAGGTTCATCTCGACGAGCTTCACGAGACCGAAGTCGGTGACCTTCGCGATCTCGGTGCCGGCCTCGGTGGCGAGCAGGATGTTCGACGGCTTGAGATCGCGATGCACGACCTTCTGCGCGTGGACGATGTCGAGCGCCTGCGAGATCTGACGGAGCAGACGGCGCGTGCGCTCGGCAGGGAGGCCGCGGCCCTTCTGATCGGAGAGCACCTTCTCGAGCGTGGTGCCGTCGACGTACTCGAGCACCGTGAACGGCAACGTGAGCGGCTCGGCGCCGTACGGCGAAGGCACCTGCGCCACCGCATGATCGTAGAAGCGCACGATGTACGGATTGGGTCGGCCCTGCGTCGAGAGCATGCGCAGCACGTCGGCTTCACGCTTGAAGCGCTTCAGCGTCTCGGTGCCGACGACGTCGGGACGGAGGACCTTCACGATCACGACGTGACCCGAAGGGTCGTCCCAGTTCGCGCGGAAGACCCAGCCCTGGCCGCCTTCGCCGATGCACTCGCGGAGGTGATACGTGACGTCTCCGGATCCACGCAGCACGCGTCCTGCGAGCGAGTCGCGGAGCGGCACCAGCCGAGGATCGGGAGCAGTCACAAAGGAAGGCTACAGGCTCCGGGCGCGAGGCTCCAGGCTGACCTCCAGGGTGAGAACCAGCCCGACAAACAAGGCTGAAAAGCCTCCCCACCGACGATCGGGAAACCGTCAGCTCTCGAGGAGCTTCACCAGCGTGTCCTTGTTGGTCACGCCGACGTGCTGGGCCTTCTTCTCGCCGCCCTTGAAGACCATGACCGTCGGAACGCCGCGCACGCCGTACTTCTGCGTGACGCCGGGTGCGTCGTCGATGTCGAGCTTGCCGATCTTGTACTTGCCGGCGAACTCGTCGGCCATGCCCTCGACGATCGGCGCGAGGACTTTGCACGGCCCACACCACGTCGCGGTGAAGTCGACCAGGACGGGGACGTCCGACTTCAGGACCTCGGCCTCGAAGTTCGCGTCGGTGAGCTCGATGACGTTCTTGCCGGCCATGGCGGCCTCCTTGACGGTGGGATGTGCTTCGGCCGCGGAGCGTCGCTGCCGGGACTCCCAAGCCTAGAACAGGATCCCGGCGCGGATCTAGTGCGCGCCGCCGTCCGGACGCGCGCGAAGCGTCTCGTCCGGCGTGTCCTTCGTGGATGGCTTCATGGATGGCAACGACGGTCGCGGTGACGGCGGCGCATCGGCGGCAGTCTGGCGCGCCCGCAGCTTGAGCACGCGCTCGATCGTCGACGCGAGCGCATCGGCGCGCACCGATGCCGTCACGCGAAGGCGCGCTCCCTCTCGCTTCACCTCCACCGTGTCGAGCAGTTGCCCGAAGCCGATCATGCGCAGGGTGAGATCGCGCGCCCACTCGCCACGCTTCTTCTGCGCCAGCTTGTCGACGGCCTCGCACGCCGCCGCGTCGTCGCAGACGAGCTCGACGCTGGCATCGACGTTCTGACCCGGACCACCGGCCTTGATCGCGACGCCGACCGCCGACACGCCGAGGACGCCGGCCATGATCGCGT
>JAXDMI010000190.1:0-7697 GCA_034666145.1 Myxococcales bacterium
GCCCGAGTCCCAGTCGAACCATGCGCCGTGCTGCGCGCCGATGGCCTCGAAGTCGTCGCTGATCTGGAGCGCGGTGCGCTTCTTCGTGCCTTGCTCGATCATGCCGCCGAGGAACGACAGCGCACCAGGACGCGCGCCCTCGTAATCACCGGCACCGGAGCCGACGACGAGGCGCAGGCCGACGACCGGCAGCTCGTGACGCTCGACGATGAGCACGCGTAGCCCGTTCTTGAGCTGCGCTTCGACGACCTTGGGCGCGACGAACGTGATCTTTCCGTCGGCCGCGGGCGCCTGCTGGCGGAACGGCGCATCGGGCGTTCCGGTCGGCGGCACGATGGGCGGCGGAAGGACCGGCAGCGTAGGCTGCGCGGGCGCGAGCGGCGGCGGCGCTTCGCCTCCGCACGCGGCGAGCGCGATCAGCGTGGTGAGCGATAGAGCCGAGGCGAAGCGGCGAGCGCGGCGGTTCATTGGCCGCCTCGCGTCGTCTTCGTGACTCTGCCGGCGATCGGCGCTTCCTTCTTCGCGGTGACGATGGTGACCACGCGGTCCTTCTCTTTCAGCCAGCTTCGCGCCGCGTCCGCGACGGTGGTCGTGGTGGCGTTGGTGGTGCGGGCGACGTCCTTGGCGAGGTAATTGGGATCGCCGATGTAATGCGCATACGTGTTGAGCCGATTCGCGCGCGACGAGCTGCGCTCCAGATCGAAGAGCGTGTCGGCGACGATCGACGTGCGGGCCCGGGCGAGCTCGTCGGCCGTGACGCCGCCGGTTCGGAGCTTCGCGAGCTCCTCGTCGATGACCTTGAGCAGCTCGTCGCCGGTGTGACCCGGCTTGGCGGTGGCGGTGATCTCGAACATGCTCCCGAGCTCGCTCGACTGCTGCGATGCGCCGACGTTCTGCGCGATCTGGAGATCGTAGACGAGGCGTTTGTAGAGGCGGCTCGTCTTGCCGCCGGTGAGGATGTGCGAGACGAGATCGAGCTCGGCGTCGCCGGGCGCGAAGAACTCGGGCGTGGGCCAGCTCACGTAAGCGCGCGCGAGCTCGACGCCCGCCTCGACCTCGATACGCGTCTCGCCGGGGTGCGTGGTCTTGATGGGCTTCTTGCGCGGCACGTCCTTGCCGCGCGGGATGGCGCCGAACCACTTCTCGACGAGCGCGCCGGCCTTGATGCGATCGAAGTCGCCGGAGACGACGAGCGTCGCGTTGTTGGGCACGTAGTTGGTGCGGAAGAAGCCCTTCACGTCCTCGAGGCTCGCGGCATCGAGGTCCTCGGGGCTGCCGATCGTGAGGAGGTGGTACGGGTGCTCCTTCGGGTAGACCTCGGCGTGGATGAACGAGACGACCATGCCGTACGGCGCGTTCTCGTAGTTCTGGCGCCGTTCGTTCTTCACCACTTCGCGCTGGCTCTTGAACGTCGCCTCGTCGGCGTGATCGAGCAAGTACGCCATGCGATCGCTCTCGAGCCAGAGCGCGAGCTCGAGCTGATTGGCGGGAACGGTCTCGAAGTAGTTCGTGCGATCGGTGTTGGTGGTGCCGTTGATCGACGTGGCGCCGGCCTTCTCCAGGAACTTGAAGTACGTGTCCTCGGGCACGTGCTTGCTGCCCTGGAACATGACGTGCTCGAAGAGGTGCGCGAACCCGTTGCGGTGCTCGGCCTCGTCCTTGGAGCCGACGTGGTACCAGAGGTTGGTCGTCACGATGGGCGTGCGATGGTCCTCGTCGAAGATCACCTGCAGGCCGTTGGGCAGCGTGGTGGTCGTCGCGTGCATCGAGACTGCGAGCGGCTTGGGGGTGGAGCTCGCGGGCGGCGTGTCGGCGGCGACGTCGCGCGACGCGAGGACGACGACGATCGATGCAAGGAGCGAAGTGACGACGGGCGCGAAGAAGCGATGAAGGCGCATGCGGGCGGCGGATTATCACGCTCGCGGGCTGGTTCGCCCACCGTAATCGGCAGCGATCCGCACCATCCGCAGCGACCGGCAGCCGAGCTTTCACACGAGCGCGAGCACGCCGCGCCGCGCGGGATCAGCGGCGTTCGCGAGCTCGTTCGCGAGCGCGCGCGGGAACGGCCGATCGCGAGCGCGTGCATGCACGTACTGCTCGAGGTGCGCCGTTCCATCGCCGTGCCTCTCCCGTTCCCCGAGTCTGGCCGCCTCGTGGTTGCCCACACGAACGCCGACGCCCGCTGAACGTCGATGGACCCCGATCCTGGATCACCGATGGCCCAACCGCGGCGCGCAACGCTTCGATTCGTCTTCGGCGGTGTCGGGGCCGGCTCTGCTCGAGCGTAAATTTCGAGGGTGGGCACAATCGCCTTTGCGACCCGGGAGGGCCGTCTGACGCCACCCACGATGGAACGACCGGTGCAAACGTTCGACCCGCGACGCTGCCCCGACCTTGGGCGCGCGGCGGCGAGTCGGCAGACGGAAGGCAACGGAGGCGTACACGGTGGCGGACGGCGGGCTCGTACTCGGACTCTTGAACACGCTCGAGCGTGAGCTGCTGCCTGCCATCGAGCGCGGCGAGAGCCAGGCATGGGGCCGCGCGAACCGCGTCGCGGACGCCGTTCTGGCGCTGCTTCCCGAAGGCGATCGTCACGACACCCATCTCCCGCTGCAGCGTGTCGGTGCGCTCCAGGCACTCTACGTCGAGGCGCGCGGGACCCGCGCCGACCTCGCTGCGCGATCATGTGCACTCTACACGTTCGTTACCCGCGGTCGCGAGGCGCTCGATCCGCAGCGTCGTAGTCGGCCGCCTTCGATGCTGCCTGGCCGACGCAGCGTGCTGCCTGCCAGCCTCGTGTCGGCACCCGAGCGCACGTTCCCTTCATGGGTTCCCACGGGTGGCGTGCTCGGCGGCTTCCGTCTCGTTCGCCCCATGGCGAGCGGCGGCCTCGGGTCTCTCTTCCTCGCGCGTCGCGTCGAGGATGAAGGCGACCCGCTCGCCAAGGACGTCGTCCTCAAGGTTCCTCACGACGCGGCTGCGCTGGCTGCGTACGTCCCCGAAGAAGAGCTGCTCGCGCAGTTCCGCGCGGTGGCCTCCGCGCTCGCCGCGATCCCGGTGCATCCGAATCTCGCGCGCATCCTCGCGTTCGACGTCGCGGCTCGTCCCAAGCCGTTCCTCGTCATGGAGCTCGTCGAAGGTCGCACGCTCGAAGAGGAGCTCAATGCTCACCCGCACGGACCCGTCAACGGCGCCGGCGCGATGACGACCGCGCGCGCGCTCGAGATCCTCGACGGTGTCCTCGCGGGCGTCGACGCGATGCATGCGACGGGCGTTGGTCATCTCGATCTCAAGCCCGACAACGTCATCCTCCGTCGTGGCACCGGCGCGGCGACGCTCGTCGACTTCGGTCTCAGCGGTCGTCACGTCCGCAAGAAGTGCGGCAACCCGATGTACGCGCCGCCCGAGATCTGGAGCGACGATCGCGCGCCCGAGAGCGCGTTCGCGGCCGACTCGTACTCGTTCGCGTGCCTCGCGTTCGAGCTGCTCACCGGCTCGCCGCTCTTCGACGGCGAGGATCTCTTCGGCGTCATCCGCCAGCACCTCGCGCACGACGGTCTGCCGCCGGGCGTCGCCTCGCTCCGCGCGCGTCCCGAGCTCCGCAAGCTCGCCGAGATCCTCTCGCGTGCACTGCGCGCCAACCCCGCGCAGCGAACGCGCATCCGCATGATGCGCACCGAGCTCGCGCGCGTCGCGCCGCTCCTCCGCGAAGCGCAGTGGCCGCTCTCCGGCGCATCACGCTGGTCGTCGGTCCCCACCGATGGCGATGTTTCGGTGCCGCCCGCGAGCGTGCCCCCGTCGAGCGCTCCGTCGTCACGCGACCTCGACGATCCGGATGCCTCGGGCGCGCGTCCGCTGCCGGCCGTCGGGCGCTTCGACCTCGAATCGGCGTTCGACGACATCCCCTGGTCGGACTGCCGCGCCTCCAACACGGGCTGAGAACGCACTGATTCGCCGGGGTTTCCAGGCCCCGAGAGAATTGAGAAAGCGGAAAGGGGAAGGTTTCATACCACCCCCCGTATACCCACCCGCACCTCGGCCCCGACGACTACGCGGGTGAGCCGGTTCTCAAAATCTCCTTTCCTTGTTGGGGAGCGAATCATCATGAAGGACGTCACCGTCCGATGGGTTCAGACCATCGGCACCACTGCTTTGTTCGGCACCCTCCTCGCGACCAGCACGGGCTGTGGCGCGATCGCCGCTGCTGCCAACCCGAAGGTCGCCTGGGCGATCAGTGACCCCGCGCCGATGAGCGTCGTCGTTCGCCGCGCCGATGTCGCCGAGAAGACCGCCGTGCAGGTCGACCGCGTCATGACCGACACGCCGGCCAACGACGACTCCGCGTGGCTCGCCACGGTGGGTCCGCAGAAGGACGACGCGACGAAGACGCTCGCCGACCTCCGCCAGCACCAGCTCTACGCAGCCGGTGGCCCCGGCGCAGGCGCGCGCATCGTCCCCGCAGAAGTCTGGGCGAAGTCGCTCGCGTCGATCGAGCCGAAGGCGGTGGCCGGCGCGAAGGCTGCTCCCGCTGCTCCGGCGCCTGCCGCAGCTCCCGCGGTGGCGGCCCCCGAGGCTGACGCGGCGGCCGAGCCCGTCGCGAAGTCTGCCGAGCCCGCCGTCAAGAACGGCAAGGGCAAGGGCGGCAAGAAGAAGCCCGGCACGATCGCGAAGAACGAGCCGAAGCCGAACAAGAAGGGCAGCAAGAATGCTCCCCTCGCGGACAAGGCAGCAGCGCCTCCCGCCGACGCGACGCCCGCGCCGGCTCCCGCGCCGGTCGCCACGGTGACCGTCGCTCAGCCGGTCGCGTCGAAGTACCCGAGCCTCCTCGCCGCCATCAATCCCGACCTCGGCACTGCCTGGGCCGAGATCATGGAGCAGAAGAAGGCGCTCGGCGAGCTCAAGGCGCAGATCGCCGCGGAAGAGACCGCGCTCGACGAGAAGGGCATCTCCGACGCCGACAAGAAGGCGCACAAGAAGACCATCGAAGGTCTCGAGAAGCAGTCCGACAAGATCGAGAAGAAGGCGGACAAGCTCACCGACGCGTTCGTCCCGAAGGTCAAGGAGGCCGCCAAGAAGGCGCCCGCCGACGTTCGTGACCGCTTCGGCGCCGTCCTCGTCAACCTCCGCCAGGCGGTCGACGACGCGAAGATCGCGAACGGCGCCGCGGCCGTCCGTTACCCGATGGCGGCCACGTCGCTCATCGACTCGGCCAAGCAGATGGCCTCGGTCTACACGGCCGACGTCGTCGAAGAGAAGACCGGCAAGCGCCCCAACACGGCGGGCCTCCAGCCCGGCGTCACGATGGAAGGTGGCAAGGTCGCCATCACGCTCAACGGCCTCTCGCAGGCGGATCTCGGCAAGACGACCATCGGCGACGTCACGAGCGAGGTCGCTGCGCGGACGACGAAGTGGGTCGGTCGGGCGCTCGGTCTGCTCGGCACCATCTCGGCGACCTCGGACACGCTGTCCTTCGAGAAGGACGTCCTCGACGGCCTGATCGACGGCTTCACGGCGAGCGGCTGGAAGGCCCCCGCCGCGGCGACCATCCCGGACTCTCCGGTGGCTGGCGCGCCGGGCGCCCAGAGCGCACCGAAGAGCTGAAAAGCAGAAGCAAGAGACGAGCGCGGCGCTCCCGGCGAAAGCCAGGGGCGCCGTCTCGCATTTCGAATCCGTCGAAAACCGCCGAACCTGACTTGCACCTCGGGTCCGCCAGCACTTTACGCTGTAAAATGAAATCCCTTCCCGACCCAGGGTCATTTCCCGGTTTACGACCCAGGGTCGGGAGGCCCGAAATGACCCAGGGTCATTTCGCCGTCCCTGACCCAGGGTCGTTTTACGACCCCGGGGTCGGGGGGCTAGAAGCTGAGGCTGCTGCGGCGGCTGGTCGGGAGCAGCGCTTCGACGGCGGCGAGATCGTTTCGCTCCATGGCGGCGTCGACGGCGAGTGAGAGCGGATCGCGATTCAGCGTGGCGACGGCGAGGGTCTTGCCGTTCTTGCGGAAGGCGACGGCGGCATCGTTTGCTTCGATCTTCCCGAAGACCTCGACGCTGTCGTAGCCGGGCGCATGCCCGATGTACGAGATGGTCACGTCGTAGTGGGCGCTCCAGAAGAACGGCGTGTCGTGGAAGCTCGTCTTGTTGCCGAGCATCGAGCGCGCGGCGTGCTGACCCTGACGCTCGGCGAGGACCCAGTGCTCGATGCGCACGTGATCGCCGATGCGCGGATCCGGATAGCGTGCGACGTCGCCTGCTGCCCAGATGCCGGCAACGCTGGTGCGAAGACGCTCGTCGACGACGATGCCGTTGTCGATCTTCAGCCCTGCCGCCTCGGCGAGCGCGACGCGCGGCTTCACGCCGATGCCGACCACCACGAGATCGGCGTCGAGCGAGACGCCGTTCGCGAGCTGCACGGATTTCTCCGTGATGGCCTTCGGCGTGGTGCCGAGATGGAACTTCACGCCCTTGCTCTCGTGGAGCTTCTGCACGTGAGCGCCGAGCGCTTCACCGAGAGCGCGCGCGAGTGGCACTGGCTCGGGACCGACGACGTGCACCTCGAGGCCGCGCGCGATCAGCGACGCCGCCACCTCGAGCCCGATGAAGCTTGCGCCGACGACGACGGCGCGCTTCGCGGTCTTTGCGTTCTCGATGATGCGGCGCGAATCGGCCAGCGAGCGCAGCGTGTGGACATGCGGGAGCGATGCGCCTTCGATGGGCAGCCGCGTGGGCTCGCCGCCGGTCGCGATGAGGAGCGCGTCGTAGCCGATGGAGCGTCCGCCCTCGAGGGTGACCTTCTTCGCTGCGACGTCGATGGCGGTGACCGGCGCGTTCGGGAGGAGCTCGACCTTCAGCTCTTTGTAACGCTCGGGGGAGCCGAGCGGGATCCACTCCTCGGGTGCCGTGCCGGCGAGGTAGTCCTTCGAGAGGTTCGGGCGATCGACGGGGCCGGGCTCCTCGGCGCCGATCATGGTGATGGTGCCTCCGTAGCCTTGCTTGCGCAGCGTCTCGACGCACGCGGCGCCCGCAGCACCGGCGCCGACGATGACGATCGACTTCGGCGCGCCTTTGGGCGCCTTGCGCTTCGGTGCGTCCTTCTTCGAGCGGACCTGGACGAGGGCCCCGGCACGCGCCGTCTCGTAGCAAGCGTTGTCGGAGAGCGCGGGACCGCCGATGGCTTCGCCGGTCTTCAGATCGAAGCAGGCGTGATGCCACGGGCAGCGGATGGTGTTTCCGACGACGAGGCCTTCGGCCAGGGGGCCGCCGTAATGCGTGCATGATGCACCGATGGCGTGAACGTCTTCTCCGATGCGAACGACGACCACGGCTTCGCCGCCGGCGTGGCCGAGCAAGGGCTTGCCGTCGGTCAGCTCCTCGAACGCCACTCCCGCGGAAAGGTCAGGGCCTGTCAGCTCCTTCGCGCCACCACCCATCGACACACCTCCGTATGACCAGAGTCGCGAGCGCGCGATGCGTTCCCCGCGACGAGCGCGGTAGTATGCACCGTGATCGTCGCGGTGGGGCGGCGACGTTTCAGGCCTTTCGGACGGCTCAGGCTCGGACGGCTCAGGCTCGGACGGCTCCGACGGCTCCGACGGCCAGCGGCAGGAGGCGCGCGGGCCGCAACCGCGAAGGCACCTGTGTTGATTGAGCGACTGTCGCGAATCGCCCGCTCGCAGCGTCGCGGCGAATGCGCCGGCGCG
>JAXDMI010000191.1:0-8060 GCA_034666145.1 Myxococcales bacterium
AGGGTGTTCTGGTTGCACGTGAGGGCGCCGCCGGAGCACGCCGTCGTGCCCGGCGCGCACACGCCGAGCTTGCCGGTGTTGCATCCGGCGCCGCCGCCCGGATTGCCGTTGTCCGCCGCGCCGCTGCAATCGTTGTCGAGCCCGTCGCAGACCTCGGCCGAGGGCTGCACGTTCTGGTTGCACACGATCGCGCCGCCGGTGCACGCCGTGGTGCCTGGCGCGCATACGCCCTGCTTGCCGGTGATGCATCCGACGCCGCCACCCGGGTTTCCTTCGTCGAGCGCGCCGTTGCAGTCGTTGTCCTTGCCGTCACACACGTCGGCGGAAGGCTGCACGTTCTGGTTGCACACGATCGCGCCGCCGGTGCACGCCGTCGTGCCCGACGCGCATACGCCTTGCTTGCCGGTGGCGCACGAGACGGCGCCGCCCGGATTGCCGTTGTCGGCGATGCCGTTGCAGTCGTTGTCGAGGTTGTCGCAAGTCTCGGCCTGCGGCTGCCCGGGCGCGCAGACCTGGACGACGCCGGCGACGCAGTTGTTCACCTGCGCCGAGCAGGTGCCCGTACCGCAGCTCGTCGTGCCGAGGCCTTCGTCGGTCGCGCCGTTGCAGTTGTCGTCCTTGCCGTTGCAGGTCTCGGCCGCGGGAACGACGTCGCCCGTGCAAGCTCCCCAGTGTCCGCCGGCGCACGTCTGGCTGCCGGCGTGGCAGAGGCCCACGTCCTTCGTGCCGGCGGCGCCCGAGTAGCAAGGCTGCGCGGTGCCGTCGATGCAGTCGCAGCCCTCGTCGATGGTGCCGTCGCAGTTGTCGTCGATGCCGTTGCAGGCCTCGGTCTGCGGTGCGCCCGGCGTGCAGACCTTGGCGACGCCGCCGATGCAATTCTGCGTGGTCACGTGGCAGGCGCCGACCCCGCAGGACGTTGCGCCGAGGCCTTCGTCGACCTGCCCGTTGCAGTCGTCGTCCAGGCCGTTGCAGGTCTCGACCTTGGGCTTCACCTCCTGCTTGCAGGAGCCCCAGGTGCCGGTGAGATCGCAGGTGCTCGTGCCGCCGACGCAAGCGCCGACGCCCTCCGTCATCGACGGACCGGTGTAGCAGTGGGCGGAATCGCCGTTCTTGCAGGTGCAGCCTTCGTCGACGGTGCCGTTGCAGTCGTTGTCGATGCCGTCGCAGACCTCCTTGGTCGCGACACAGGCGTCGGCCCCGCCGTCGGCGACGCCGCCGTCGGTAGCGCCGTCGCCGACGGAGCCGTCGACGAAGTCGGGCGCGTCGGTCGCGGCGTCGAAGCCGCCCCCGCCGTCCCCGAGGCCGCCGTCACCGAGGCCGCCGTCACCGAAGCCGACCTCATCGACCCCGCAACCTGCAGCGGCGACGTCGATGGCAACGAGGGTGGTGACGAGGGCGAGACCGCGTAGAGCGAAGCGCATGAATCCGAGAAGAGTCCCGCGCCGGCAGGGCTGCGGTCAACGAAGCCGCGGCATTTCGACAACTACACGTCTGCCGCTGTCTGCGTGGCGGCAGCGCATGCGGGCGCTCGGGGGCTTAGTCGGCGCGGCGTCGGGGGCTTCGGCGCAGCCCACGAGACCGAGGGTCGAGCCCAGGGCGACGACGACGAGAACCGACCTGGCCAAACCGCTTTCAGACATTCCGCGCCTCGAAGCAGTGCCATGCCGACCGTAACCGAGGCGAGCAAGCTCGTTGCGCGTCGAGATGTGGGAAGCCGCCTGACCGCAGGCGAGCCGCCGCTGCAATCGCGGCTCCGGCGCTGCTCCTGCGTCGTGCTCATGGGCTCGTCGTGTCGGAGAGCGACTGCCTGAGGCGAACGGCATCGCCCTCACGATCGTCGGACATCGCAAACCGCGTCGTTGCGTGAGCGCGAGCTTGGCACCTCGGCTGCACGAGCTGGGGACGAGGCTCGACAACACGGACACGCATGCGCCGCTGCGGTCGGGCGGATCCTCACGACCAGGATGGAGGTCCCGTGAAAGGCTTTCGCGTCGCTCTGTGCGTTCCTCTATTCCTGCTCGGGGACGTCGTGACGGGCAGTACCGCCGGCGCGGCGGAGGAGGTGGGTCTCGGCGTTGCCTACGACGTGCGCGCCCCAGCCGGCAGCTTTCGAAGTGTCATCCCGGACGTCGGCTACGCGGGAATCCAGGCCAAGTGGGACTACTTCCCGCTCGACGAGCTCTCGATAGGCGTCGACATCCAGTACAACCAGTTCCGACGCCGCCCAACCGTCCCGGACGCGGACGGCTCACCAACGCCGCCTGCGTATCACAACGTGGGGTTCTGGTCGTTCCTCCAGACCGCGCGCTACTACTTCTCCTCGAGCGCGCTCCGCCCCTACGCGGAGCTCGGCGCCGGACTCTCGACCGCGACCGGCGCGACGCTCGTCGATGATCTCTCCCGACGCAACGCCGTCACCGGGCTTGTCGTTCAGCCCAGCATCGGCGTGCTCCTACGGTTCTCGGAGGATGATCGCGTGCGCTCGAGCACCAACGACGAGCGCGAGGCGGGCCTCCTGGACCTCGGTCTTCGCCGGAGACCCCCCCGGGAGTCGATGTTCGGAGTGACGGCGAGCTTGACCTACGCGTTCACGACCACCGAAGTCGGTGGCGCGCGCAACGTCGGCTTCGTCGGATTCCAGCTCGGCATCTACGCCAAGCCGTGACCCAGAGACTGAAGCTGTCAGCCGAAACTGTGGCTTACGCTGGTCCAGGATGTCGACGGCGCGCTCCGTGAGTCCGAGCGCTTTGGAGAGCCCGATCGCACGGGTGAGCCGTTCGACGACGACGACCGACGAGCGCGCGAGACGGAGCTCGCTCGCAAGCATCCGCCCCATGGGGCCGGCCCGACGACGACGACATCAACCGTGGTCATCGTGTCGCTCCTCGGAAGACGAGATCGATGATGCCATCGAGCAGACGTTCGGCGTCTGAGGGCTTACGAAGCTCCTTGAAGCGCCGGGAGAGTACACTCGATGCGAGCGCGCCGAGAGCTGCGAGGTAGACCGTCTCGAAACGACAATCCATTCGAACGACGCCGTCGCTCTGCCCACGCTCGTAGATCGCGCGCGCGATCGAGCTCGGCTACGTGCCGGCGATGCCGATCGAAGAGACGGTGCGCAGCGTCGAGCTCGAGAGCTGGTAGCTCCTCCTTCTCACGCGGGCTCGCTCCGAACGCGGACGCCCGGCACCGTGGCCGCCCTCGGCGAAGAGCAAGCTCCTGAGCGATGTCATCGTTCGCTTCTCACGCGCCCACGTAGCGAGCGCGCGGTCGCAGGATGAAGCCGGCGGCACGCTGCTCGAGTGCGTGCGCGATCCAGCCGGCGACGCGGCCGCAGGCGAAGATCGCGAGCGGCGCGCCACGCGGGAGCCCCAGCGCAGCGGACAGCGCGACGAGGCCGACGTCGATGGTGGGTCGCTCGCGAGCCACGAGCTCCATGGCGTTGACGACCGACACGAGGATGCGAACCGCCCTGGATTTGCCGCCGATGCGCTGCGCGACCTCGATGAGGCGAGCGCCCCGCGGATCGCCTTCGGGGTACCCGGGATGGCCGAAGCCCGGCACCGACTCGCCGCGGGCGAGGCGCTCGCCCACAGCCGCCGCGCCGCGCTCCGGTCGCGCCACCTCGGCGACGAACGCCTCGACGCGCGCAGTGGCGGCGCCGTGGAGCGAGCCCGAGGCGGCAGCGAGCGCCGCCATCGTGCACGCGGGAAGGCTCGCACCGGCGGACGCGGTGACGCGCGCCGCGAACGTCGACGGATTGAGCTCGTGGTCGGCAGCGAGGACGAGCGCCTCGGTCATGGCGGAGATGCTCGATGCCGTGGTGCGACCACCGAGCGCGACGAGGAGCGCTCGCGCGGTGGTCGCCGCTTCGAGCGACGCGTTGACGGCGTCGGCGCCGTGGACGAGGCCGCACGCCGCGACGAGGCGACGCATGAGCGCGGCGGCGCGTGACCGAGCGACCTCGAGCGACGGTTCGGCGTGCTGCTCGGCGGCAGCGAGCACGCCGGCGACGACGAGCATGCCGTCGAAGGGCTCGGCGCGTGGTCGTAGCAGCGCGCGGAGGTGAGCGACCGGCGCGCCGAGCCGGCGTGCATCGAGGTCTTGCTCGGGGCGGAACGGTGTACCCCACAGGAGCGCGCAGACGTCCTCGAACGATGCCCCGTCGCGGGCGAGCTCGACCGCGCTCTTGCCGCGGTAGAGCGGGCCGTTCGGCGTGATCGACCCGATGCGCGTCTCGAGGACGGGCTCACCCCAGCGGAGCGCGCTCGCCGCGACCGGGCCGTGGCCGGCGCGAGCCTGGCTGCGTGCGCGAAGGCGGTCGACGTCCTCGCGGTTGTAGACCCGTGCGCGCTGGCTCGGGCCGGCGGCGCTGCGGACGAGCCCGCGGCTGGCATAGGCGTACAGCGTCTCGCGCTTCACGCCGAGGAGCTGCGTGGCCTCGTCGGTGGACATCCATTCGCGACCTTGATCGACGATCCGGGGACGTTGATTCACGAATCCATGATGCCGCATCGATCAAGACTGTCCACATTGATCAACGTTGATCGGGTTGATCAGGTTGATCAGGTTGATCGGGTTTGATCAGGTGATCAATGTATTGGAGGACTTCCATGTCTGGACGGATCGAAGCGAATGGGCTCGAAGATGTCGTCGCCGCGACGACGAGGCTGAGCGACGTCGACGGTGAGCAGGGCCGGCTCGTCCTCGCGGGCCATGCCGTGGAGGAGATCGCGGGTCGCGTCCCGTTCGAGGACGCGATGTTCTTGCTCTTCCGGGGCGCCTTCCCTTCCCCGGCGGAGCGGTCGGCATTGCGCGAGGCGCTGGGCGACGCGCGGGAGGCCGCGTTCGATCGCATCGGCGAGCTGGGCGACGCGCTCGCGCTCCCGGACGCGATGGACGCGCTGCGCGCGTCGGTCGCGCACCTCGGCGCCAGACCCGGAGAGGAGCCGCTCGCCGAGGCGACGCGGATCGTCGCCGCCATCGCGGTCTTCGCGGCGGCGTGGTCTCGGGGCCAGGCGCCGGTGCGACCGGATTCTCGCCTTCCCCATGCCGCCGACTACCTCCGCATGGTGGCGGGCCGAGAAGCGACGCCCGCGGCAGCCGCCGCGCTCGACGCCTATCTCGTGACGGTCATCGATCACGGCATGAACGCCTCGACGTTCACGGCGCGGGTCGTCGCGTCGACGGCTTCCGACACCGTCTCCGCCGTGGTGGCGGCCATCGGCGCGCTCAAAGGGAAGCTCCACGGCGGCGCGCCTGGTCCCGTCCTCGACATGCTCGACGCCATCGGAGAAGCGGACGGAGCCCGCGCCTGGGTGACGGCGTCGCTCGCACGTGGTGAGCGAATCATGGGGATGGGTCATCGCGTGTATCGCGTGCGCGATCCGCGAGCGTTCGTGCTGGAGCGCGCCATCGCCGAGCTCGAGTCGGCGGAGGGCAGCACGTCCCCGATCGGTCGCCGGCTCCGACTCGCGCGCGCGGTGGAGAAAGAAGCGGAGACGCAGCTCGCGGCGCGGCACCCGGATCGCCCGCTGAAGGCGAACGTCGAGTTCTACACGGCGGTGCTCCTCGAGGCGGTGGGACTGCCGCGAGCGCTGTTCACGCCGACGTTCGCGTCGTCGCGTGCCGCGGGCTGGTGCGCGCACGTCGAAGAGCAGCGCCGCCACGGCCGCCTGATCCGCCCGAAGTCCCGCTACACGAACGTCGCCCCAACCACGGGCTAGAGGCGATGCCGCGTGCCGCGTGCCGCGTGCCGCGTGCCGCGTCGCGCCCTTTTCGCGAGCGCTCACATGCCGGTCGCGCACGCGAGCGGGGTCGCGAGGACGCTCGACGGGCGACCACGCTCCGCGCCGAAGAACGCGACGAGCGCGCGACCGTCCGGCGCCACGGCGGCGGCGGGTTGTCCGGCGTTGAGCTCGTCGGGGGACACGAGCACCGGCTCGCCGCGCGGCTCGAGATCATGGCCGAGGCGACGCACGACCACGCGATGCGAGCCCGAGACGCCGACGGCGTAGGCAAGCAGCAAGTCGCCGTCGGGGAGCGTCGCGATCGACGGTGACATCCCGGCCGCGATCACGCGCAACGTCGGCGCCTCGTGCGCGCTCGTGCTCGCGTGCGCGCTCGCGCCGTCGCTGTCGCCGTGGCCTGCGAACGACGCGACCATGACCAACCACTCGTGATCGCCCGCGGGACGCTCGGCCCACGCCACGGCGCCGCCGCGTCCCCACGGAGCGACCGACGGCATCCCGATCACCGCACCAGGCCGCGTGAGCGCGAGCAGCGGCCCCTCCGCGGCGAACCGTCCGTCGACGAGCCCGAGCCAAAGCGCCGACGGCCTCCTCAACGCAATCACCGCCCCACCGTCGTCACGCGCCGCAGCCCGCACATCGACCGTCATCGCGGGAGCGACTCCCGCCGGCGTCCCCGCGCCGAGCCGAACAAACCCGTCGCGCGCGCGCGCCGCCCCTTGCGCCGCCGCCTGCGACCGCGCCGCCATCATGACCCCGACGATCGCGTCCCCCTTGGCCTTCACCTCGGCCGCCTTCGCCTTCGCCCCACCCGCGCTCGCACTCGCGCCCGCGCCCGCTCCCGCTCCCGCACTCGCGCCCGCACTCGCACGCGCGCGCGCGCCCGCACTCGCTCCCGCGCCCGCGCCCGCTCCCGCCCCACCCGGCACCGGCCACAGCGTCCGCCCCGTCGCCAACCCCCCACCGGTCACCTGAATCCATCCGCCGACCGCCGCCACGCGAAACGCCGGCGTCTCCCCACCGTCCGGCACGACGCTCCGCGCGTCGTCCGCGTCGACGCGCAACTCGAGCGCATCGTCGTCGCTGCGTCCCGCATCGACCGCCACGTGCTTCACACCGCTCGATGCACGCACGCGGACCCGCTCCGCCACGCGCATCGGCGCGCCGTCGACGCGTACGCCGAGCGCCTCGTCTCTGCCCGTCGCGAAGCCAATCCCGAAGCCGCCATCGAACACGCTGACGTCGAGGCCCGGGCCGAGATGCGCGCGCTTCGCGAGCACGCGCGCCGCTCCCGACGTGGCACATGCCCTCGCCGGCGCGGTCGGCTCCATCGCCGCCGCACGCAGCACGAGCGGCGTGTGGTCGGACGCTGCCTGGCGAAGCGCGCGCGGGCCGCCACGCAGGCCGTCGCTCACGCCGGTCACGCGCTCGACGAGGCTCGCCGTCCCGAACGGCTCCGCGCATGCCGCCAGGTACACGCCAGCTCCGCATGCCGCGAGCGCCGCGTAGCCGAGCCACCTCCGCGCACCGCGAGCGCGGGCACGCCAACCACCAAGACGCTCGAACTTCCCAACGCGCGACGCGTCGAGGTCGACACGCAGTCCAAGATCGAGCAGCGACGGATCGCTGTCGAGCGCCGACGCGCTCAGCTCGATCACCTGGGTGTTGCTCGTGCCGGGCTTCGCCTCGTCGATCGGCGGCAGTGTCTTCAGCGTCGGCCGCTCGCTCGGACGCGACGGCGGCAGCGCAGGCAGCGGAGGCGGCGTCGCGATCCGGCGCGAGCGCGGCACCTCGACCGCCGGGAAGACGAGCGTCCTCCGCGTCGGTTCGGCGAGGGGAATTCCACGTTCGGTGGGACGCGCGCGCGTCCCGAGTCGTCGTTCACTTTGCTCGGTGCTCACGAGTCACCTCGTTCGTTCCACGTGGTCGCACCGTCTCGACCCATCACCCGCGCCTCGCGACGCGGCTCCCTCGCCCGTTCGACGCTGATGCACGGACGGGGCCATCCCACGTCCACCCACAAAACGGCAATCCCGCGTGATTCCATGGACTTCGCCTGCGCCTTCGAGACCTCAAGTGAGGTGTTCCAGAGGATGACGGCGGTCCTCGGGTCGCGCGCGTGACGAAGGATTGGCGCCGGTGTATAGCCCCGGCGCCCGTGGCGTCGCACGTACTGCCCTTCGAGAAACCCGTCGTCGAGCTGGTCACGCGCGTCCGCGAGCTGCGGGCCCTCGCCGAGAACGATCGCCGCTTCGAAGGCGAGCTGCGTCGCCTCGAGGAGAAGTGCGGGCGTCTCGCGCGCGAGCTCTT
>JAXDMI010000192.1:0-3857 GCA_034666145.1 Myxococcales bacterium
TGCGGAGTGAGGCGCCATCTGGGGCGCCGCTGCGGAGTGGGCACCGCTCGAGCGCGCCGCCGGGACCGGTCCGCTCGGTCGAAAAGCCGGAAGGCTGCCGCTCGACCCGGCCGCCGGTGCGCGGGACGGCTTCGCGTCGAACGCCAGGTCGGGGACGACCGGTGCGCCGGCGGGACCCGCGGGACCGGGCTGCGGCGCGTGCTGCTGCGCCTGCGGGCGCGCCGGCGAGCTGGCGCTGCCGGGCGCCGGACCATGCTTGCTGCCGCCCGGGATATCGAGCTCGAGGGCGCCGCCCCCGCCGGCATCGTCGCCATAGAGCTCGTCGTCGAAGTCGATGCCCTCGCCGCCGTAGCTCGACGCGATACCGCTGTTCCCGACGTTGCTGCCGGTCTCGAGGTCGAGCCCTCCGGTCGGAGCGTCGTCGTCGAAGTCGTCTTCTAGCGTGCGGCTCAAGGTCGGGGGTCCCCTACGGGAGGATACCGAAACCGCGGGCGATGGCTTCGCTTTTCGGCTTTCTTGGGGTAGCGTGCGCGCGGCCCACACATGCGACTCTACAGCGCCAAGGTCCCGTCGATTGCCCAGGAGGTCGTTCGCACGCTCCTGTCGTCGAAGGACATCGATCTCGAAGACGCGGGGGCCCAGAAAGAGGTCGTCGCCGACGTCGAATCGGTGCTTCGCAGCTACCTCGAGACGGAGAAGATCGTCGACGAGAAAACGCGCGATCTCCTCGAGCGAACCGGTCGCGGCGCCGGCGACTTCAGCAAGGTGCGCGAGCAGATCGCCGAGCACCAGGGCATCAAGGTCGGCGACGAGACGCTCGACTACCTGCTCGACCAGGTGGTCGCGATGCTGATGCACTCCTCGCACGTCGAGGAGGTCTACGCGGAGGACATCGTGCTCCGCCGCCACATGACGCCGATCTTCAAGAAGCACATGCAGGTCGACACCGCCCTCGACACCGAGGTCCGCGCGCAGCTGAAGCACCTCAAAGAAGGCACTTCGGCGTGGGACATCGAGTATGCGCGCGCGCTCGACACTGTGAAGCGGAGGCGCGGTCTCGGCTGAAGCCGGGGCAGCGTTCGCGGCTCGCCATGCGCAGCATGACCGGATTCGGAGTCGGCGAAGCGCCGCTCGCCGCTCCAGGCAAGAGCGCACCGACGGGCAAGCTCACCGTCGAGATCCGGGCTGTGAATCATCGCTATCTCGACGTGCGCGTGCGCGCGCCGAGCCAGCTCCCCGACCTGGCGAGCAGCGTGGAGGCCATCGCGCGCGAGCGGCTCTCGCGTGGCCGCTTCGACGTTGCGGTGCGCCTCGAAGGCGCGGCGCTCGGCGCGGTCACGTTGCATCAGGAACGCGCGCGGAGCGTCTTCGCCGCGCTCGTGTCCTTGCGCGACGAGCTCGCGCCCGGCGTCGACGTGCCGTTGTCTCTCCTCGCGTCGGTGCCGAACCTGTTCGTGCCCTCGATCGAGCAGGCCGGCGAAGAAATACGCGCCGCGCTGTCGGCGGCCTTCGATGCCGCGCTCGATTCGCTCGACGCCATGCGGCTTCGTGAAGGCCTCGCGCTCGGTGACGACATCGTCAGACGCCTCGTCACCGTGCGAAAGCTCGCGCAATCGGTGACGGAGCGCGCGCCGCAGGTCGTCGAGCACTACAAGAAGAAGCTCAAGGAACGCGCCGAGCGGCTTCGCGCCGCGAGCGACGTGGAGGTCGACCCGGGGCGCCTCGAGCAGGAGATCGCGCTCTTCGCGGACCGCGTCGACATTTGCGAGGAGCTGACGCGCCTCGAGAGCCACACGACGCACTTCGAGACCCTGCTCGTCAGCTCGGACGCGGTGGGCCGCCGCCTCGATTTCCTGCTCCAGGAAATGGCGCGCGAGGCCAACACCATCGGCTCGAAGAGCCAGGACGCCGGAATCGCGCACTCGGTCGTCGAGCTGAAGGCCGAGATCGAACGCATGCGCGAGCAAGTCCAGAACGTCGAGTGACGGACCAAGCTCTGGTATGATGCGGGCACCGTGATGGTCGACCCCTTCTTGCTGCTCATCCTGTCGTCGCCGAGCGGCGCCGGGAAGACGACCCTCACGCGCAAGCTCCAGGAGCGCTTCCCTGCCCTGCGCTTTAGTGTCTCGCACACGACACGCAAGCCGCGCTCGAACGAGAACCACGCGCGCGATTATCACTTCGTCGACCGCAAGGACTTCGACGAGCTCGTCGAGCGCGAGGCCTTCGTCGAGTGGGCCGAGGTGCACGGCAATTGCTACGGCACGTCGCACGCGGAGATCGAGCGCGCGCGTTCGGAGCCGGGCTGCGCGGGGATGATCTTCGACATCGACTACCAGGGCGCGCGTCAGATCCGCGCCAAGCAGCCCGACGCCGTCGCTGTGTTCATCCTGCCGCCCTCGATGATCGAGCTCGAGCGACGTCTCCGCGGCCGCGCCAGCGAGACCGAAGAGGTCGTGAAGCGCCGCTTCGAGGCCGCGAAGGTCGAGATCGAGCACTACGGGTTCTTCGACTATCTCGTCGTGAACGACGACGTCGAGAGCGCGTTCAAGCATCTCGAGGGCATCGTGCTCGCGGAGCGCTCGCGTCGCTTTCGCCGCGCCGATCTCGCCGAGCGACTGCTGCGCGCCGGCAAGCTCTAGCTACGTCGCGACGACCAGGCGGCACATCGCCGCCAGGATGGCGGCGAGCGCGACGTATTCGACGAGCGCTCGACGGTCGCCGGTGGCGGGCGCGTTCTTCTCCAGCGCGCGGAAGCCGGCGCCGAGGAGCAGGAGCACGATGATGCTCTCGCCGGACGCGAACCAGATCGCGGCGAGAGCGCCGACGGCGAGCCAGCGCTGCTGCTTCGTGAGCGCGCGGAAGGCGCGTCCGCCGTCGAGCTGCCACACGGGGACGAGGTTGAAGAGATTGATCCACGCGCCCGTCTTCGCGATCGCGAAGAGCACCTGCCAGCCGGTGAGCCACGCGAACAGACCGGCGAAGAGCGCGGCGCCGAGGCCGTAGACGGGTCCGGCGAGACCCACGCGCGCATCCTCCACCGGGTTCACGGGATATTGCTTCAGCCGCACGAACGCGCCGAACCCGGGCACGAACATCGGAGCGCTCGCCGCGATGCCGTACTTCTTCAGCGACGCGACGTGACCCATCTCGTGCACGTAGAGCGACAGGAGAAGGCCGGCCGCGAACTTCCACCCGAACGCGACGGCATAGACGCCGAGCGACACGGCCATCGACAGCACGGTGCTCAGCTTCGTGAAGCCGAGGAGCAGGAGCTTGCCCTTGGTGAGCATGAACGCGATCGCGAGCTTGAACTTCCACGCGAGGAGCGCGAGCCCGGTCAAGCCGCCCGCCGCGAGCGGCTTCTTCCCCTTCGCGTCCGGAGCGTTCGTGGGCGCGGCGCCGTCCGTCGCCTTGGCGCTGTTCGGGCCGTTCGTGCCGATGCCGGCATCGACGGCGCGGCTGAGCGTCTGCACCTTCGCGAGCACTTGCTCGTGCTGGCGCGATCGCGGCGGGAGCAGCACGAGCGCGCTTCGCCACGCCGCGAGCGCACCGCTGTTGTCGCCCGCCGAGGAGGCCTTCTCGGCGACCGCGGCGAGCTCGTTCAGCGCATCGCGATGCACGAGACGATGGCAGCGTGGACACGCCAGCGCTGCCCCGCCGATGTCGGCCGCGCACTCCGGACACGCCGCCAGCCTCGGCGCGGGCGCCATCACGTCAGACCGCTTCTGATGGAGCCGAGGGCGCGCGCGGAACGGCGTTCGTGCGCAGCGGTCCATCCATGACGATGGGAACGCCGCGATTGAATTTCCACGCTTCGTAGAGCGCGATCCCGATCAGGATGATGCCGAGGATGT